>DASZLH010000166.1:0-12854 GCA_035552495.1 Kapaibacterium sp. (SeqCode)
CCAACACTCCGATAACTGGTTCGGGAGCCATTTCTGCCGGAGGAACAGAGAAAGAGATGACTGCCTATGGCGTTAAAAACGCAAGTGTCGGACCAATCACATTGGCTCCCACGTCGATTCATTTTTATCCCGATCCAGCCGTCGATCAGCTTAACGCTACGTTCGATCGTCCGGCGAAACGGATTTTGCTCTATGCGCCGAGCGGCCAGATGGTCCGGTCGTTTGCGCTGTCGGGTGGTCGGTCGGATGCGATGCTCTGGGTCGGGGATGTCCCGAATGGCGTGTATTACGCCCGCATCGAATTCGCCGATGGTTCCGAAGGTTCGGAACATGTGGTGATCCAGCACTAATCTTTCATCGATCCCCCCCAGGGTTCCGCTAACGCTCCACCCTGGGCTATTCACCGGAAGGTGGAGCGTTAGCGAAACCCTGGGAGACGAACCCGTGAGTTGTGATGTTCTGGTATCTCACATAATTAACTTATGCCGGAATCTCAATCTCCCACAGTCCGTATTCTTTTCATCGGCGATGTTGTCGGGACGGCCGCGCTTGCCATGGTCGCGCGGATGTTGCCATCGCTTGCCACGAAATATCAATCGGATTTTATTATCGTCAACGGCGAAAATATTGCGGAAGGCAAATCACTGACGAAAAAACACGCGCAGGCGCTCTTTGCTGCCGGCGCGCAGATCATCACCACCGGAAATCATGTCTGGGACCGATGGGATGTCCGCGCATTGCTCGCGGAGGAACGCCGCATACTTCGCCCCGCGAATTATCCACGCGAGAATGTCGGGTCCGGTTTTGCGATCGGCGAAACGAAGAGCGGCGTGAAAATCGGCGTCATCGACTTGCAGGGCCGCACCTATATGCAGACGATCGACTGTCCGTTTCGCGTTTCGAACTGGGCGATCGATAAAGTCTCCGAGCAGGCGCATATTATTATCGTCGATATGCACGCCGAAGCGACCGCGGAGAAGCAAACGATGGCCCGCTACCTCGATGGCAAAGTAAGCGCGGTGCTTGGTACTCATACGCACGTCCAGACTGCGGACGCGCAAATTCTTCCGAATGGCACGGCCTTTATTTCGGATGTTGGCATGTCGGGGCCATACGAAAGCGTGATTGGGATGCGCATCGATGTGGCCGTCAAGCGCTTCCTCAATCAGACGCCATATAAATATGAGATCGCGCAGGATGGAATTCGTATCGCCGGTGTAAGCGTGACGATCGACGTAGCGACCGGCGCAGCGATCGAAATCGAATCGTTTATGTTTCCCGAATTCGACCGCTCCCGATCAAATGGCGAACAAAGCGAAGAAGAAGTGGAAGGTGAAATAATCGAATCAGAGTTCGAGCACGTCGAGGGAATTCCGGCAGTAGGAGAGGGCGATGTCTGAGCCGCGAATTATCGATGGGCGGCGCATCGCGGCGGAAATCCGGGAGGAAGTCCGGCTAGACGCAATTCACTTTCGTGAATCGACGGGCGTCCAGCCTCGTATTGTGTTTATTCTGGTTGGTAACAATGCTGCGAGCGAAGTGTATGTTCGCAACAAAGGGCTCTCAGCCGAAGAAGCAGGATTTTCGCACGAGACAATCGCGCTTTCAGAGGATGTGGACGAACGCGCGCTGCTCAGCCTCATTCAAAGCATCAACGACGACCCGCTGGCACACGGACTGCTCGTGCAATTTCCACTTCCTCGTCATATTAGCGAAGAGCGTGTGATTGAGCTTATCTCGCCCGCGAAAGATGTGGATGGATTTCATCCGATGAATGCCGGTCGGCTCTCCATCGGCAAAGGCGAATACTTCGCGCCATGCACTCCGGCCGGAGTAATTGAAATGCTGCACCGCGAGCATATCGAAGTCACCGGCAAACATGCTGTTATTGTGGGGCGCTCGAATCTGGTCGGCAAACCACTGGCACTCCTGCTTGCACAAAAGAATCCGAAGGCGAATGCAATTGCTACAATCGCACACACTGGTGCTGGAAAACATCTGGGCGAGATTACGCGGCAGGCGGATATTCTCATCGCCGCCATGGGCGCGCCGCTGGCGATCACTGCGGATATGGTACGCGAGGGTGCCGTCGTGATCGATGTTGGCATGAACCGCATTGTGGATGCTTCCAAAAAATCGGGACATAGGCTCGTCGGTGATGTCGATTTCGATTCTGTAAAGCATAAAACCAGCGCGATCACGCCAGTGCCCGGTGGTGTCGGGCCGATGACCATTGCAATGCTGTTAAAAAATACGCTTACCGCCGCGAAACGGCAGACATCATGAACCGCATCGGCATTGTCGGCAATCAGGAGCGGAGCAACACACGCGAAACACTTGTGTTGTTGCTGCAAAAGCTCGAAGCGCTTTTTCCGGGCAGGAAATTCGCGCTTTCCGAAGAGATGGCGGGACTCGGGCTCACGACCGATTGCGAAGTGTACCGCTCGCTCTACGACCTGGTGCGTCATTGCGATATTATTTTTTCGATTGGCGGCGATGGCACCATGCTCATGGTCTCCCGCGCGATCCAACGGGCGAATCCTGCTGCAAATCTTATTGGGGTAAATGTCGGCAAGCTCGGCTTTCTTTCGGAGCACCCGCCGGAGGAGATCGGCGCGCTGCTCGAAGAACTTACTACGAATACGCTGGTAATCGAATCGCGCCTTATGATTGGAGCGAATCTCGCCAGTGAAACGGGACATCCGATTACAGTGAACCGCGATAATCTCGATACGACGCGCGAAGGAACGACAGCCGCGGACGTTATTTTATGCGCTCTGAACGAGGTCGTTATCGATAACTACGGTTCGACGCGAATGTTGACGCTCGAAGTGTTTATCGATAGTGCGCTGCTCGGCACTATTCGCGCCGATGGCATTATGATCTCGACTCCGACTGGTTCTACGGGCTATGCCATTAGCGCCGGCGGCCCGATCGTCGAGCCGACGAGCGCCATCATGCTAATCACCCCAATCGCGCCGCACTCGCTGAATGTACGGCCGATTATTGTACCGGAAGCAAGCATTATTCGCGTGCGCGCAACTTCCGAAGAGGCGAACCCTGTGCTCGTTGTTGCCGATGGACAGGAGCAAATTATCGTCCCGACTCCGGCGCTTATCATGGTGCGCGCCGCGCAGCACCGTCTGCAATTACTCCGGCGAAAAGAGCGGTCGTATTTCGATCTGCTTCGGAGCAAATTGTATTGGAGCGCCGACCAAAGAGATGTGAGAAAATAATCTCCGTAGTCCCAGGGTTCCGCTTCGCTTCACCCTGGGCTAATCACCGTATTTTTTTTGGTAAATAGCCCAGGGTGAAGCGAAGCGGAACCTTGGGTAGGGTAGGAATTCGATTTTCGTTTTTCGCGAGAATGACATTTGTTTTTTGTCTCTCTCAAACTGCCAGCTTTTCTATCTCTTCGCTTAGTTTCGACCACTTCTGAAACAGATCGTCGAGCTTCGATTTAATCTCCCCCAAGCGGCCCATATTTTTTTTCACTCGTTCGGCGTCGGAATAATAATCTGGCTCGTACATAGCGTCTTCAATCGAGAGTTTTTCTTTTTCGAGCGATTCAATATCCTTTTCGACACGCTCGATCTTCGTTCGAAGTGGTTTTTCGCGCTGAAATTTTGCATTGCGTTCGGCAGCTTCTTTGCGTTTGCGTTCGGCTTCGTCCGGGCGCGGAGCGGGAGCAGATGCCTTCTTATCTACTTTTTTTTCTGTTTCTTTCTTTTCCGCGCGGGCTGCGCTGCGTTTGCTCTGAATTCTCGCAAGTTCGGACGTATGCAGATCTTCCAGATACATTTCGAGCGGCTTCGTGTACTCTTTAACGTGGCCATCCTGAAAGGTGATAACCCGATCGACCAGGTCTTCCAAAAAATCGCGGTCGTGCGAAACGACGATAATCGTACCATCGAATTGCAGTAATGCTTCCTTCACCATCTCTTTCGATTGCATATCGAGATGGTTGGTCGGTTCATCGAGGATAAGTGTATTCGCAGGTTCGAGCAACATTTTTGCGAGCGCCAGCCGCGATTTTTCTCCGCCCGATAGCACGCGCACCGGTTTAAATACATCGTCACCCTGAAAGAGAAACGCACCGAGCAGCGTCCGGAGCTGCGCCTGCGAACGCGGTGTAGTGCTGCTCGCCGTTTGGTGAAAAAGCTGCGCGCGCGTGATCGCTTCGACGGTTTCGAGCACCGATAAATTGCGATCGAGCGCCTCGGCTTGATGCTGGGCGTAATAGCCGGTCATGACATTGTAACCGGGCGTGAGCGTGCCGCCGGTCAGCATTTCCTGGCCGGCGAAAATTTTGCCCATCGTTGTCTTGCCTTGGCCGTTCTTGCCGAGAAATGCGACGCGGTCCCCGCGCTCGATGCGAAGTTCCACGCCGGAAAAGACAGTATGGACGCCGTCGTAGGACTTCGCCCCATGCTCGATCTCGAAGACCGATCTTCCCGATTGCTGCGCAGGAGGGAAGCTGAAATGGACCGACGATCCATGCGAAGCAAGTTCAATACGCTCCATACGTTCGAGCATTTTCACGCGTGATTGCGCCTGACGTGCTTTCGTCGCGCTATACCGAAATCGCTCTACGAACCGTTCGAGATCTTTGCGGTGCGCATCGAGGTTTGCGGCGCGCGCAATCAGTTGTGCTTCGCGTTCAGCTTTTGTTTTCTCATAATATTCGTAATTGCCAGCATAGACCTCGATCTTCCCACGCTCGATCTCGGCCGTCCGGTTGGTCACGAGGTTGAGGAATGTGCGATCGTGCGATACCATGAGGATCGTGCCGTTGTATGCCTTTAAAAAATCTTCGAGCCAAATCAGACTTTCGAGATCGAGATGGTTCGTCGGTTCGTCGAGCAGCAGCGCGTCGGGATTCGAGATCAGGAGCTTTGCGAGCAACAGCCGCATTTGCCAGCCGCCGGAAAATGTCGAAAGCGGTCGCACCATATCGCTCTCTTCAAACCCAAGACCAGCCAGAATTTTCTGCGCGATGCTTTCGAGTTCGAACCCACCGGCATCTTCATATTTATGATGCAGTGTTCCGAATCGCTCAAGTATTTTTGTGTATTCGGCACTCATGTGGTCCTGCGACGGATCTTCCATTTGGAGTTGGATCTCGGCCAGTTCTTCTTCGATCTCAATCAGGTCTTCGCGCGCGCGCAGTGCTTCCTGAAGGAGCGTTCGCCGCTGCGCATCCATATCTAAGGTCGGCTCCTGCGGGAGATACCCGATACGGTAACCGGAGGGCACATTCACATTGCCGGACTCCGGCTCGTACACTCCGGCGATAATACGGAGCAGGGTAGTCTTTCCGGCGCCGTTAGGTCCGACAAGCCCCATGCGGTCGCCGGGGCGAACGGTGAATGTTACATCGCGGAAGAGATAATCTCCTCCGAACTGCATACTAAGATGTTCGAGCGCGATCAATGGGCAATTATGAATTATGAATTATGATGGTAAAAAAGGTACGCGTTTGAAACGTCCTTCTCATTTACAATGATGGTTTTAGGATTACATGGTAAAACTGCTCTTCGAGAAAGGCGATGTGAATTGTCGCGCAAGCAGAAAACAGCCATCATGGTTGCAGGCCTCGCCTGGTCCGGTGCCGATGGCGGACGAACGGCAAGTGGTGCTCGACATGCTGGTCTTTCATGTAGGGAAGGATCGAGATCGAGCCGTCCATTTCGAGGATCGCGGTACGGACTTCGCTGATATCGGAAAAACCATGCTCGCGGATCTGTTCTTCCAATTCTTCCGGGCGGATCGACTCGTGTGCCAGGTTCGACATCACGTAATTTCCGTTGCGAATGAGAAGACGCGGTTCACCGCTCACGAGTTTCGCAAATCCCTGGCGGCCAAATACAGCTTTGGTGAGAATAACGTTCAGGAGAATGAGCGTTCCGGATGCAACAATACCGCCCACGAGCGTGGTATCCGTCCCGACCATCGCATTTTGCACCGCGTTGGAGACCAGGAGGATCAGCGCAAAATCGATGAGCGATAACTGCGAGACATGCCGCTTTCCTGCAAGACGAAATCCGAGTAGGATAAAGAGATAAACGACGCTGCTGCGCAGCACGATCTCCACAAGTGACGAGGGATTAAACTCCAGCATGAGTTAAGAATTATGTTGCTTAACCCTTAATTCTTGACTATTTATCCAGCCACACAAACTTGAGATCGACGCGGGCCATGGGGTCGAGTGGGTTATCGCGAATGAACGGCTGGAGCAGGCGATAGTGCTCTTCGTAGAAGAGCGGAATATTCGGTGCGGCATAGGCCGCTATATCTTCAGCTTGTGCATAGAGCTGCATTCGTTTGGCCTCGTCGGTCGTGGCAATTGCCTGATCGAAGGTGGCGTTGAAACGCTCGTCATTCCATCGCGCGCTGTTGGGATAGCTTTTTGCGCTGGGATCTTTCGGGACAAGCCGTCCATATAGCAGATTGAGAAAATCTTCCGGCTCGGGATAATCGGCATACCAGCGAGTGAGCCAGAGATCGAGCGTCCCATCTTCCGAGCGCTCGAATAGCTCGGCGGATTGCATTACCTGAATGCTCACGTTCAGCCCGATATTCGTCCACATGTGCTGCACGGCCTCGGCGATCTGCATGGGACGCGGCTCGTTATAGACCGATAGTTTAATCTCCGGCGCGCCCTTGCCATTCGGGTATCCTGCCACTTGCAGCCAATATTTCGCGCTGTCGGGATTGAACGTAATGCCGTGGACTTCATCGATCGGATAATTCGAGAACGCTGGCGGCACGATACCATGATCGCCAATACTATGCGGAGCATTTTTGAGCACAAACTTTACGATGCTGCCGCGATCGACGGCAAAGCTCATCGCGCGCCGCAAGGCTTCGTTCGAGAAGAGCTTGCTCGTGCAGAGGAATTCCATAAAGTACGAATTCATTGCCGAGACGTGCTGCAATACATACTTGCTGGCATATTGTTCGGTGAGCTGTTTTTGCGGCGTGACGATTTGCGTAAAGCTCTCCGTCGGAATCGTAAAGTCTTCATCTTCATTGCCTTGAATGAAAGATTGCAGAACGGTTTTATCGTCTTTTATCAGAGTGAACTTCACGGAGCTCAGCAACGGAAGCTGATTGCCAGCGGAATCGCGCTGCCAGTAGTGGGGATTTTTTACGAGCAGGATTTCCTGATCGGGTTTCCAATAGGAGAATTGAAACGCGCCAGTGCCAACCGGATGCTGGAAAAAATCTTTGCCATACCGCTCGATGCCTTCATGCGGAATAACATACGCGGTGTTCGCAAGATGATAGAGAAACGGCGCGAATGGCTTTGCGAGGTCGATCTCGAATGTCGAATCATCGAGCACTTTAAATCCAGCGACGCTTTTCGCTTTTCCGGCGAAGTAATCGTTTGCGCCTTCGACGATGTCCTGGAATGTCCAGAATTGCGCGGTGAGCGTCTTGGGATCGCACATGCGCTCGAACGAATACTTAACGTCGGCAGCGGTCATCCTGCGTCCTTTTCCGTTCAGGAAACAGGAATCGTCATGAAACACGACATCGCTGCGAAGATGGAAGGTGTATGTTTTGCCGTCCTGCGAAATATCCCACCGCGTTGCAAGTTCGGGGGTAATTTCGAGCTTGCTATCCAAATCGACAAGCAGGTCGAAGATATTCGTGCCGATATCCTGCTCGACCTTGCTCATCATGCGCACCGGATCGAGGCTCGCAGGATTGCCGCGAATTTCATTCAGCGTGTACGTGCCGCCATATTTTTTGCCGCCATTCGCGGCGCGCATGACGTCAGAAGTATGATGGCCGCAGCCCGGAAAGAAAAGAAAAATTACAAGTCCGGCAACAAGAAGGGACGAAAAATTCTTAATTCTCAATTCGTAATTCTTAATTGGAATGTGGTCAGGGGCGGAATCGAACCGCCGACACAAGGATTTTCAGTCCTTTGCTCTACCGACTGAGCTACCTGACCGCGAAACGCAAATATGAAAGATGAAATAGGAAAGATGAATTTGCGAGTGCACGTAACAGTGAGCTTGCATAAGGGAGTTTCCGAATCGGCAATAACATATCGAAATGGGTGCCGTAGAAGGACTCAAACTATTCCAGTACCGGTTGTACCAGCTTCTCAATAATCTTTTTCGAATGATGCGCCGCTTTTTCTATTGTTGCATTCTCGTTCTTTTTGCAGTACCATCGTTCGCGCAGGTCTCGAAACCGAGGTCGGTGACGGGCCCAACACTTGCACCTGCTCCGGTGATGCCCTCGCCGATCATGCCATCTCCGGCGATGCCTGCGGATAAAGTTGGGACGCAGTCCTCCTGGAGCTTCCTCTCGTTACAGGCAACGCGGATCGAGACATTCCTAAAAGAGCACCCAAGCTACGATGGCCGCGGTGTGATCGTGATGATCTTCGATACGGGCGTCGATCCCGGAGTGCCGGGTTTGCTCACGACGTCGGAAGGCCATCATAAAATCATTGACGTGCGAGATTTTTCCGGCACCGGAGACGTGCCCTACGAAGAAGCCGAACGATCGGGCGATGAACTGCGGCTGGGTAACAGGATCGTCTTAAAAGGACTTAACTCGATGTCGCTCAAGGCATGGGACGGCCATTATTATTACGGCGCGCTCAATGAGAAACGATTCCAGAACGGCCTCGGCGATTTGAATTTCAATGGAAAGAACGACGATGTTTTCGGAGTGCTGATCTTTCAGGACCAGCCGAGACATTGGATCGCGTATGTCGATTCGGACGGCGACCACGATCTTTCCGACGAACATCCAGTCACGGATTATCACGAGCGCTACGATACATTCGCGTTTCACTCGAACGATACCAGCGGTTCGGGCGCTCGGCACTTGAACGGTGCGGTCAATATTTATCCCGATCGGAAAATTGCTTCGATCTATTTCGACGATGGCAGCCACGGCACGCACGTTGCGGGCATTGCGTCGGGCTATGACATCGATAATGAAAAAGGCTTTAACGGCGTCGCGCCGGGCGCGGAGATCGTCGCGATAAAATTTGCCGATAATAATGCGGGCGGAGTTACGGTCTCTGGCTCGATGCAGCACGCGTTCGAATATGCAGCGGCGCTTGCCGATACGCAATCGAAACCGGTCGTCGTCAATATGAGCTTCGGAATTGGCAACGAACTCGAAGGACAAAGTATAATGGATAAATGGCTCGACAGCCTGCTTACTGCGACGCCAAACCTCTCTGTTTGTATTTCGGCTGGCAATGAAGGGACGGGACTTTCGAGCATCGGATTGCCCGGCTCGGCGGAGCGCGTCATTACAAGCGGCGCGGCACTACCCGACGATGCCGCGCGCGATCTATATAATATCTACATCACGCATCCGGTACTGTTCGATTTTTCTTCGCGCGGCGGCGAGCTTGCCAAGCCCGATATCGTTTCGCCGGGGACTGCCGTCAGCACCGTTCCCGATTATATCGGCGGCGATCGTTACAATGGCACGAGTATGTCTTCACCCTATACAACGGGATGTGTGGCACTCCTTCTCTCCGCGATGAACCAGCAATTTCCGGACTGGAAGCCAAATGCGTATGAGATCAAGCGTGCGATGATGCTCTCGGCAACGCCGTTCGAAAATCTCACACCGCTCGATCAGGGGTTTGGAATGATCGATATTCCAAATGCGTATGATCTGCTTGTCCGCTGGCACCGCAAGGGGTACACGCCCGTGCCGGTGAAGATCGCGGCGGCGATCCCGAGTGCAATTCAAAATGGGACAGCCGCATATTTCCGCGCGGGAAATTACCCGCGCGATGCCGAGCGGGAGATGTTTACGGTCCAGCCGGAAGGCCAGATTGGCCTGACTCCGCACCAGAAAGCCGTCGGTATGGAAGCGTTCGATTTGGTTTCGGATGCGCCGTGGATGTCGCCCGTCGAATCCAGTATTTACCGTCGTGGCGAGGGTGCGATGCACGTAGCAGTCCGTTACAATCCGAAGCTATTGCAAAAGCCGGGTCTTTATAGCGGTAGAATCTGGGGTTTCGAAAAAGGGCGCGGAATAGCCGGTGAAACGCGCGGCCATTCTGAATCGCAGTTCGAGTTGGTCAACTCGATTGCCGTGCCGTATACCTTTTCCGATCAAAACGATTATCACGTCGCCTTGCAGGGAGTCGATATTGCACCGAGCGTTGTCGAGCGCGAATTTTTCGCCATTCCGCCATCGACGAAATCGGTAACGATGACGCTCTCGGCTCCGAATTCGAAGGGCAGCGTTTCGGTGCCGATCTTCGATAACGATGGAAAAGAACTTTCGGGTTTTGGCATTCGGAGAAATGCTTCGCAACGCACGAATACCCTTTATCTATCGGGCGATCAGATCAAGCCGGGCATTTGGGAAGTCGATCTATCTCGTACGATGAGCTCGGAGGACGAGGGCGCCATGACGCTCGATCTCACCGTCGTTGCGCAGCCGCTCGATGTTTCGGAGGTGAATGCCGGTATCGACCGTAACGCAAATCCGAAAGTCGATATTACTATTTCGAACCCATCCGACCGCACGTTCAGCGCGCGTCCCGAAGCTATCCTGAGCGGCTACGAGCGGACGATCGACACACTGATCGCGTCCGGCGATGTATTCGAGCTTCCATTTAACAACCGTCCAGGGGAGCGCGGCGTCGTTTACAAAGTGTCGATGCCGCCGGAGGATTACGATCTCTTTACAGATATTACCTGTATGGTCGTTCGTCCCGATTCGAGCGCGGTATTCAATTCGGCATTCGATTATCGGGAGAAGACAGTGGTTGTAAATTTTGGCGAATCGAAAAAAGCATTGCCCCAAACAGAGCCGGAGTCCGACACATCCGATTCCGATTCGTCGGACGATCCCTCGTACACACTCCTCATTCGTGGCGGCCTTGCATTGCCGGACCATCCGCACCCCTGGCATTTGCGCATTCAGGAATACCGTTACCTGAACGAGAATATCACGCTCGATTCCGATCCTTCCACGCTCGATTTATCGCCGTTTCAATCGCAGGAATTGACGATGCACTCCGGCAAAACTGCACCGGACGCGCCGGAAGGATATCGGTTATTCGGCAATGTGGTGCTCGAACAGACTGCCGACGATGAAATACGAATACCGATTACATTTTAAGCAGTCGGACAATCTACTGATAAATTGTAAGCCTCCCGCTGGGCGAGGAAGCGGGCCACGCATTTTGCAGATCGAGCGATTGGTTGAAATCCAGAAAACGCTGCAATTGTACCCATAGCACGGGCATGGGGGAAGGCGCGAGCGGCGCGTTGCTCCGCACAGCGAATGTCGGTTCGAGCGTCACTTCCAATCTCGCTCCGGGATCGTTGAGCATCGGTGGTTTGAAGCCGCCCGGAAACGGGTACTCATTGTCAGATGGTTCGGAATCGGGACCGGCAGCATCGCTAAAATATCCGTAGAAAAATTGGTGCATCGGATAGAAATTCGAATCGAGCACCCAGAGTCCATACGTCCATCCGGCTTTGGGAATTGGGAGGTTTTGAATGCTCGCTGTCGTCACTCCATTGTTTAAGTGCATCAGATAAAATTCCTGTTTCGCGCGGTTCGTATCGGCAGATTTTGTTGTGAAAATAACCGAACCGCTCGCGTTCGAATAATCGCCAATGCCATTGGAATCGGTCGCGGTGAGCGAAGCAGCATTCGCGCTACCACCTGTAAAGGCTCCGGCGATAAGCTTGCTCGTCGGAGTAGCCGGAATCACCATCGGTTCGATCGAGAGCACCGCGAGCACAATCGAATCGGGAGATTCGTGCAGGGTAAGATTGCCATACCATTTGAGCGAATCGTTTGGGAGGCGGTAGGGGACAGTGAGCGGGACAGAATTCCAGACAAGGCCACTATCGGTGCGGAGACGAAGCCAAAGCACATACTGCTCGCCAGAGGAAGCCGCGAGCGCGCGGATATTCCCGACCGGCAGCAGGTAATTAAAATTTGAATCGAACCCCGAAGGCTTTTGAACGACAGGAGGAGTAGTGCTCGAACAGGAGGCAAGGAAAAGCATGGTCATTCCCACCAAAGTGAGAATCACTTTTTCATGGGTGCGGTATGCTTTGGAATGTTGCATTACACTTACTTCTTACTTTTGAGAGGCCGCATGGCCGAAGGTGGCACTTCGATTTCCATTCGGAGCAGAGCGGCCGCGATCGTTTTGCCCTGCGCGTCCTGCTTGAGACTGACCGTCCCGCCGCCCCCCAGCGTATTATGAAGAAGGAAATTCAGCGCCCAAAGATTCGGTAACTCGAACCGCTCGACGGGACCGAAGCAAATCCCCTTGAAATGCTTTTTTACCGCAGCGCGCGTTACTTTTTCTTTGATGATCGGATAATACCGCTCTTCGCGAGCGATAAGCCCTACATTCGCGGCGTCGCCTTTATCGCCCGAACGCGCGTGACAAATATCGAGGAGTTGGACCTTCATAACTATTGATATTGGAAGAGTTTACGGAATTATCCCTTTTGGAGAAACCCGAATTCTTAATTGTTAATTCGAAACTCCTGCGAAATAATATGGGTGCGACGCAGTGGGCGCACACCACGCGAAAGTCGCTTCCTTCCGTCTCCTTCAAAGTGAATCCCTGTACCCTGAGAATCTCAATCACCTCACGCGGCGTGAGCGGGGGATATTTTTTAGGCAAAGCTTAACCGTGATGTAGAAATATCATACGTGGCGCGAATGGGTCCGCTGAGCAAGCGCATCAGCCGAATAACATTCCATCGGAACCACCAGCGCACGCGATATCCAACGGGCGCCAGACGAATATAAGCATGGTTTTGCAATTGTTCGGCGCTGAAAGAGCGAAGATAAAGCCCCATCGCGTCTTTCATTTT
>DASZLH010000167.1:0-11261 GCA_035552495.1 Kapaibacterium sp. (SeqCode)
AACAGCAGTTTTTATCACCAGCCTTCGCGCGAAACATTCGAAGGCTGGCGCAAGAAAACACCGGCGGGGTTTGTATTTTCTGTTAAAGCAAGCCGCTATATTACGCACAATAAAAAGCTCCATGACGCGAAAGATGCTACCGATTATTGCATCGAATCTGCTGAAGGACTCGGCAAAAAGCTTGGTCCGATCCTCTTTCAAATGCCGCCCGCCTGGCAAATCAATCTCGAAAGGCTTGAATCATTTTTAAAACTCCTGCCGCGCCGGAGGCAATGCACGTTCGAATTTCGTAATCCAAGTTGGATGGCGCAGGAGACCTATGCGCTTCTGAGGAAATACAATCGCGCATTTTGTATCTACGAACTGGCTGGATACGAATCGCCGCATGAAGTCACGGCCGATTTCATTTATATACGCCTTCATGGGCCGTCGGTCTTTAAATATAGCGGAAATTATTCGAAACGTCAGCTACGACAATGGGCAGCCGAGATTAATCATTGGCGAGATCGTGTAAAGAATATTTACGTTTATTTCGATAACGATGCTCATGGCTATGCGCCAAAGAATGCTCTGACGCTAAAAGAACTGATTTCCTGATATTCCGAGGTTGGCACGCAGAATGGGTATCTTCATAATTCATCATTCCTAATTCATCATTGCTCTCACGATGCCATTAAAACTCTACCATAAAAAGCGGGACTTTAAAAAAACGAAAGAGCCGAAGGGCCGCGAGCGCAAAAAAAGCGGGCGCAGCTTTGTCGTGCAGGAGCACCATGCCACACGTCTGCACTTCGATTTCCGTTTGGAGATGGAAGGCGTGATGAAATCCTGGGCGGTGCCTAAAGGCCCATCGATGAACCCTAGCGATAAGCATCTCGCCGTCATGGTCGAAGATCATCCCATCGAGTACTCCTCGTTTCAGGGCGCAATACCGGAGGGCGAATATGGCGCTGGAGAAGTTCGAAGATGGGACCACGGGACGTATGAACCCATCGGCGATCTTCCTATCGAAGAGCAACTTGAGACAGGAAAGCTGACCTTTATTTTAAAGGGGAAAAAACTCAAAGGTGAGTTTCACATGGTGCAAATGAAAGCACGAACGGGCGATGAACCCGAGGGTAAAAACTGGCTCATCTTTAAGCATGAGGACGAGTATTCCGACCCCGATTGGGTGATTACTCCGATCTTGAATTATGGCTCGCGCAGCCAATCCCCCAAGCGCAAGGAGAAATCACAACTGGGCGCGAAGGTGCTCGAACAACTGGTCCAGGCTTCGAAAACAAAAAAAACTCGCACGAAGCGTACTGTTGGCGCCAGTGGTGCCAAAACAAAATTGCGAGCTCCTCGCACAAAAGCTCGCGCTTCTGGTGCTTCCAAACGCAAATCTTCCTAATGCCGATAGCACCATTGTAATGCCGATAGCATCATCGACGATCTCGAAAATCCCCGGCGCGCGTTCGGCGCCGATGCCACGCAACATCGAACCGATGAAAGCGGTGTTAGTCGATGCTCCGTTCGACCGCGATGGCTGGATGTTCGAGGATAAGTACGATGGCATCCGAACGTTGTGCTATATTAACGGCAGCGAATCGAAACTCTTCTCTCGAAATCAAAAGGAGATGACGATGCGCTACCCGGAATTGAAAAAGCTTGCAAGTTGGGTGAATGCCAAAGAGGCAATCCTCGATGGCGAAATCATTGTGCTGAATAAAAAAGGCAACGCAAGTTTTCAGGAATTACAAGCCCGGTTCGGCGTTACGAATATGGCGACGATCGAACGCCTTGCGAAAACGCAGAAGATCGTTTTTTATGTATTCGATCTTTTGTATTTGGATGGATTCAATTTAATGGAAGCAGCACTACGAGACCGTAATGCGCTCCTCAAAAAAATCGTACGCGAACAAGATGTATTCAAATATGCGCAACATACGCTCAAGCAAGGAATCAAACTGTTTCGCGTTGCAGAGAAAAAGCATCTCGAAGGCATTATGGCCAAAAATCTTGCGAGCGTTTACGAACAGCGTCGCAGCAAGCAATGGCTAAAAATGAAAACATCGATGCGGCAGGAAGCGGTCGTCTGCGGCTATACGAAACCCCAAGGAAGCCGCGAATATTTCGGAGCGCTCGTGCTCGGGCTCTATGACGGCAAGCGGTTGCTCCCAGTTGGGAAAGTCGGGACCGGCTTCGATCGCAAACGCCTGAAAGAGATCTATGATGCGATGCAACCGTACAAAACGAACGAGCCACCATTCACCGATGGAAGTAAACTTGGGCGCGGATCCCGCGAATCCATACAATGGCTGAAACCGAAGCTCGTTTGCGAAGTGAAGTTCACGGAGCGGACGGGCGAAGGCAGCTTTCGGCATCCGGTGTTCGAAGGTCTGCGCTATGATAAAAAGCCAACGGAGGCTACCTATGAGGCTCCTATTGAGATCAGCGTATAGCAAGCAGGGCTTATAGCTCCTATAGGTCACATGGGATTTTTTATCAAGAAATAAAATAATTAAAAGAGAGATGCCTAAAAAAACAGCGGCCAGTATTTCGGCAAAAGATTTTTTTGCTGCTTCTGCGGAGAGTGGTGATGCCACCGTTCGTATTGGCGAGATCGATGTGCCGTTTACCAATCTCGGCAAAGTCTATTGGCCGGAGGAAGGCTATACCAAATTCGATCTGCTAAAATATTATTATACGATATCGAAGACGCTCCTGCCTTATCTTAAAGATCGTCCGCTTATTTTAAAGCGGTATCCGAATGGGATCAAATCGCAGATGTTCTATCAGCATAATCTCGAAAATGCACCGGAGTTTATCGAAATTTTTCCTACGCACGAAGGTTCGACGGGCAAACTGGTGAGCAATCCCATTGCGAACGATCTCGCATCCCTGCTCTATGTTGTAAATCTTGGTACGATCACGCAAAACCCGTGGTTCTCGCGGACGAATGCCATTTCGAAGCCCGATTATATTGCATTCGATCTTGATCCAGGTGATAATGCCTCGTTCGAGCAAGTCAAGAGCATTGCGAAGGAAGTAAAAAAAATGCTGGAAGAAAATGGACTGATCGGTTATCCGAAAACTTCCGGATCGTCCGGCATTCATATCTACGTGCCGATCAAAGCGGACTATACCTACAAACAGATCGTGCCCTATGCAAAAAAATTGGCGACGATCGTCGCCGAGCGTAACCCTCGTGATGCCACGGTCAAGCGTATGACACACGACCGGAAATCGACGCAGGTCTATGTCGATTATCTGCAAAATATCGAAGGCAAGACACTGGCTTCGCCCTATTCGGTGCGCGAAAAGCCGGGAGCGCCCGTCAGCGCGCCACTCGACTGGAAAGAAATTACCGGCAAGCTATCGATCAAGCAATTTAACATCGAGAACATGGCCGCCCGCATCAAGCGAAAAGGCGATCTCTTCGCGCCGATATTGAAGAAAAAGCAGAAGTTACGATTGTAGCGCCCAACTTTAGTTGGACAAGGTATTAATCTCGCCCAACTAAAGACAAGCGCTAAACGGCAACCGCAACCTTCTGCGGCAGTGCTCCGCCCGAAGCTGGTTGCGAATGGTGAAGCGCAGCCTGACGGTTCAGATGCGCGCGTTCGCCGATCTGTTGGCGCCACATGGCATAATAGAGTCCTTTGAGTTCGAGCAAATCGTGATGACGTCCCGACTCCACAATTTTCCCTTGTTCGAGCACGAAGATAGTATCGGAGTGCATGATCGTCGAGAGCCGATGCGCGATCAGGATCGTGATAAGATCGGTACTCGCCGAAACGTCACGAATGGTCGCCGTGATTTCCTCTTCCGTGAGAGAATCGAGCGATGAAGTCGCTTCGTCGAACACGAGCAGGTTTGGCCGCCGCAATAACGCACGTGCAATAGAGAGGCGCTGCTTTTCGCCGCCCGATACTTTCACGCCGCCTTCGCCAATGACCGTATCCAACCCGAGCGGCGCGCGCGCCAGCAATGACTCGCAGGATGCTTGGTGCAAAACATCGAGGCATTCGGCGTCCGTCGCGGAAGGATTGACGAAAAGTAAATTTTCGCGAATCGTGCCGCTGAATAGTTGCGTATCCTGCGTAACGAATCCGATATTTTCTCGGAGTTCATCGAAATCGATATCGTTACCTGGCACTCCATTATAAAGCACGCGGCCCGATTGCGGCGAGTATAGTCCGACCAATAGTTTCACGAGAGTTGTCTTTCCGGCTCCGGATGGCCCCACGAATGCGATCGTTTGTCCGCGCTGGGTTTCGAATGAAACGCCCGTGAGCGCGTAGGTCGATGCCGTAAGATGTTTGAAGGATACTTCATCGAATTCGAGCGTCTCGATCGCGCCAATACTTACAGGATTTACAGGCTTGCGTTCGATCGGCATACTCAGGACTTCTCCGAAAATATTGAGCGAAGCTTCTGCTTCACGGAAGATATTCAGTACATTCCCAAGCTCCTGCAACGGCCCAAAAATAAAGAACGAATATATATAGAGCGAGAAAAATTGCCCGAACGTGATCGACTGTTGAAACACCATGTAGAGCATAATAAACAGAATGCTGTTACGCAGCGCATTCACGACCGTCCCCTGCAAGAAGCTTAGACTTCGGACGTATTTGACTTTCTTCAGCTCCAGTTGAAGGATCTTATCGGTCGTGGAATTGAGCCGATCGATTTCCTGATTCGCCAGTCCAAGCGTTTTAACCAGCTCGATATTTCGGAGCGATTCCGTCGTCGAGCCGGCGAGCGCGGAAGTCTCGGCGACGATCGTCTTCTGGATTACTTTAATCTTCTTTCCGAGTATCCAGCTCATCGTGCCGATGATGGGAATTGTCGAAAAATAAATTGGCGCAATGACCCAATGCACGTTGATCGCGTAAATCGTAACGAAGATCACACCTACGAACGTCGTAAATACAATATTGATCGAAGCCTGAATGACTTTTTCGACATCATTGCGGACTTTTTGGAGTCGGCCGAGCGTCTCGCCGCTCCGCTGGTCTTCGAAAACCTGATACGGGAGCTCGAGCGAGTGCTTCACGCCATCGGAATAGAGCTTCGCGCCGAGCCGCTGCGTGATAACATTGATGTAGTAGTCCTGGAAATTCTTCGCTACACGCGACATAAACGCGGCACCGACCGCTGCAAGAATCAGAAGCCCGACCCCTCGAAAAAATTCGTTGGAGTTGATTTTTGAGAAGCGCGTGGCATAATCATCGATAATATGCCGGAAGATCAAGGGGTCGATCAGCGAAAAAATCTGATTGATCGCCGCCAACACCAACGCGACCACGACAAGCTTCCAGTAATGCTTAAGATATTCTAAGAGCAGTTTCATGCCATTCCTTTTGAAAATGAAAGACCGTGACTTTGTTTCAACGATTATTTTGGAAAGGGGTTTCGCCACTCAAAAAAACCTGAAAAATAGGCAAAACCAAGTTCTAACTTATTGAGAACAAATAAAATAGACCTATTAAAGGAATTGAATCCTCTTATGCCATCAATGCCAGGTTATTCTGGGCTTTTTCTTTCTTTTAGATGGAAAAGCTGGCCGGCATCAATTTTTTTTGAAATTGTGGCACAACTACAATGTGTTCTGAATAGCTAATAGTAGTGTTTTTAAGAGATCACCAGAAAAAGATTTCCCCTGCGATACTTTTTGAAATCTCGCGTCACTTATACAGTAATGGGACGTATCCGGATAACATCAGGGGAATCCTCATCAAATCTAATACATGGAAGCTGATCGAGAAGCGTTCTGGGAGCTCGTGAACGCCGAAAAAGACGTGCTCTGGCGGCTCGCGCGCGGGCTGGCCGGATCGTACGATGAGGCGCTCGATCTGACAAGCGAGACGTTCCTTGCAGCCTATAATAGTTTCGACTCTCTTCGCGATCCGGCCTCCTTTCGATCGTTTCTGAGTACGATTGCCATCCGGATTCATCGCAGGAAACGGTGGCGCAACAGGTTATTCGTTTCGCTCGAACAGGCGCAGGAAATTACTTATGAAGTTACAAACGAATCGGGCTACGATCTGGACTTACTCCTCGAAGCGCTAACCCGGTTACCGCTTCGGCAGCGCGAGGCGATCATTCTGTTCGAGATCACCGGACTGACACTAAAAGAAATTCAGCAGATTCAAGGCGGGAGCGTGCAGGGAGTAAAATCGCGATTGAATCGTGCCCGCCAAACCCTTAAGCATGTCTTGGCCGATGAAAATCTTTCGCTTGCTGGATCGCCTACGATGCTTCGCACAGCTTACATCGCCAACGAAGCATTGCCATTCAAACTCGACCAGCTTGCAATAAATCTTCAGCAACCCTGAAATTAACGATTGTGAAATTTCACTTTAAAAATTCCGTGGACCTCGAGGGGACAGCTCCGCCCTCTTTTCCAGGCGATCCTGAAACGGACTTATTGCGCTCCCTTAAGCGCATTACTTCTCCTATTTCGCTGAATGCGATCAAACATTATATCCTCGATCGATCAGCCACAGTTCAGACCCCATCGGTGTGGTCGCATATCCGGTCGCTCGGGGTGGAATTGTTCTCGCTCGGCGCGATAGTGGGGATTGTTAGTTTTGTTTCGATGCGTCAAGCTCCTCCAGTAACGCCAATAGGAATTACGCAGTCGGTAAAGGAGCAATCGTATCTTCCCATTAATTCTAATATTATTTCAACGGACACTCCGCAACCTTCGCGGATATTTTCCAAGCCGCCTTCCACAGTCAGCGCGGTTAGGGTGTCGAATTCGAGCGATCCGTCCATAGTGTCAGACGATAGTGCGCCGATAGAACTTACACCTTTCATTATAAACAACCCATCGCCCGTTCGGCTGCAATCGAGCGGCGATCATCTTTTCCAATATGGGCTGCGGCCGCCGCCGGAAAGCTCTGCGGCTACGGGGTGGTTTGCTTCAGTCGCAGGCGGAGCGTCCTTCGGTCGAATGCGGATGCTCACCGAGGGAATTACCGTTGGCGCAACACGCGGCTGGCAACTTGCGGCACTTCAATATACTGCGACGACCGGCCATCGCAATAACCTTGAATTGCTCGAGCCGCATTTGGATGGCGATCCTTTACTTCTATCGGAAGACCGCCGCCAAATTTCTGTATTGATCGGTGCTACGGCAAATTGGAATAACTTTCAGGGCGATGTTTGCCTCGGTCCAAGTTATATTCTTTCGACGAGCTCGCTGTATAATACAGCATCGCACTCTTCGACCGGCCCGATCGCCGAGAATGGCTTCGGGAGTACCGCTCAAATTTCCATTAAATACCAACTGAGCAATTTTCTGAGTGCCGGTATTTTAGGTTTTGCAAATTTTCACCCACGGTGGTCGGGTAATGGCGAATCTAATACGACCGGCCTTTTACTGACTATTTCCGTGCAACCATAGCCCAAGATAACGTCCCTTGCTGGGGACGCTTGCTAATGGAATTTCCTCCTTTTCCATTTTTCTTATGACGAACACAGGCCTCTCAAAATTCGGGTTGAAAGTATTAGACGCTCTCACGGACACCGCTCCGCGCACCGTGCCGAAGTTATTTCAGCGCGCATTTCTCGCAGTATTTGGCAGCGAGACATTTTTCCGATTCCATCAGAGAAAATATCTTCGCATTGCAAAAGAAGTCAAACAGCGTAACGATTCCTTAAAAGGCTCCTCGAAGATATTATTCATAGCCGATGTGTGCATCGGAGATGCTGTCCTTATGGGGCAGTGCCTGCCAACGCTCCGCGAGATCTTTCCTAATGCCCAGATCCACTATGTATGCAACCGAACGGGAGGAGAACTGATCGAAGGAATACCCGGCAATATCATTGTTCACAACATTATCGAGGGTATACACGGTATGCCTTCCGATGCTGACTTAAAACGGCTTCGTACCCTGTTAAATACTGAGTCGTATTCGCTGATTTTGAATATGTCTCCCTTCATAACAACGAGAACGTTACGGATGCGGTCGAGCAAAGGAGTTTACCCGCAGGTGATACCACTCTACGCGGCGTTTGCGACGTACATGCTGCGCGCATGGCGATGGAATGGCACGCGAGAGATTTCCGTGCTTGCTGTACAGTACCTGCGCGAACTTCTGATGTGGCGCAAGCCTCCAGGCTTGCCCGCGCCCAACGCAAGTCCGGAGGCCTGCGCGACATTAAAACTCACGAACTCGGTCTATCTCAGCCGGGAGTCGATCGAAATGGCACGGGCTTTTTTGCAGTCAAATAATCTTAGTCCAGGTGAAGGACTGCTATTCTTCAACCCCGATGCGACTTCATCCTATGGGACAATTCCATTCGAGGTCCAATCCCAATTACTACGATCGATCGCCCCAATGCCTCATGTACGGGCGGTATTGCTCGGCACGGCATATACGAACCGAGCAATCGAACAGCAACTGATCTTGTCTTTACCGGAAGCCTTTCGGCATAAGATCGTACTCGTGCCTCACGTGCCAATCGAAGAATATTCTGCCTTGATCGATGCCGCCGACATGTTTATTTCGGCAGATACCGGGCCGCTTCACATTGCATCGTGCCGGAAGTTTCTGCGCTCGAGTAACGGACAGGAGCCAATCCCATTGCGCAACCGGACAGCGATAGTTGCAATTTATGGCGCGACGGATTCGCGTATGTATGGATACGACTCCGGACAGCCGCACCACATCGCAGCGAACCAGGACGCGCCTTCGAAACATTTTTCGGGTTCAGCGCCGTGCCGGAATATAAGTTGCATCAATAAATTCGGTAAGTCCTGCAAAACGGTGCGTTGTTTTGATGGGCTGGACACGGATGAGATTTCGGATTATATCGATTCGTACTTTTATGAGCGGACTAATCCACTCCGAATGAAGTTGCCGGTGATCGAACAATTTGCATAATCTTCTTTTCAACCTCATGTATTTTCTTCGCAGTATTTTGTATCTTATAGTTACGCGACGAAGAGATATTACCCTCGATCCAGTGTTTTAGTGTGGTAACACGTTTGCATTTTAGATTTTTTGAATGAGTACACGAAGAAATTTTCTCGTTAATTGCGGCAAAGTAGCAGGGGGAGTCGTGTTGGGCTATGTTGCCCTGCCGATTCTGGAATCCTGCACGCCGTCCTCCGTACCGATTATACCGCAAACGAATACGAATCCGGTGGGGCCCGATGGGCGAGTCGCCGTGGATGTTTCCGATCTTACCGATTCGAATCCTGCGAAGCTGGCACCCGGTGTCATTGGGCCGGATGGAATGCCCGTACTTATCACGCGGCTATCGGCCACGATATTCGACGCATTTTCCACACAATGCACCCATGCGAGCTGCCAGATCAATAGTATGTACCAGAATGGCTCGTTTACCTGCCCATGTCATGGTTCGCAATTCGCATTGGATGGATCAGTCAAGGTTGGTCCGGCTCCTTCTCCACTTAAATCCTATAATGTTATTTATGATGCAACCGCAAAGGTCGTGCATGTCAAGATTGCGTAAATCCGGGGTCACGGGATCCGAGATCCGGGGATCGGGGATCGGGGTTCGGAGACGTATACTAAAGGCCCGGCCAATAGTCTTACTGGTGTTTGCGCTTTCGATCATGGGTACCAGCGCTTTCGCGATCCCTCGATTCTCGCTTTTGACGGGGACCCGTTGTTCGGTCTGTCATTTAAATCCACAGGGCAGCGGACTTCGCACTGAACTGGGATGGGAAATGATGAACCAAACCGGACTTTTTCAGTGGCATGGTGCCGATACCAGCGGGATACCGGCAACGAATACACTCTTCAATGGACGTGTGATCCCCGGTGGCGATGCTCGGTTTCAACTTGTCCGCGAATCCCATAATGGTCAGGAAATACTTATTCCGATGCAGCTTTCGGCATCGCTGGGGTTTGTTCCGAACCATCAGGTCGCCGTCTATGGAAATTTCAATATAGCAAGCGCTTACGAACGGACAGTTGCGGCTCCGCTGCTCTATCCAGGCGAGACCGATTACGATGCAGCAATCCAGTATCAACCCGATATTTCGTTGCCGTCCATTCGTGTTGGTATGATCCAGCCAAGTATCGGAATCCGGCAGGACGATCACACGGAGTTCGTGCGTCAGGAGGCGGCATTGCAAGGCATCGCGCTGATTCCGCCTTATTACAATGAGATCGGTGCCGAACTGACGTATGAAGGAACGCGCTGGCTGACGGTCAATGCAGGAATTTTCAATGCGCGTAATCTTGCACTGATCGATCCTTCGATCGGTTCAATCAATTCGAGTTTCGATTTCAGTCATCCATCGGTTTCCGCACGCGTGGTGTTGTGGCCGCAATTGCTCGATCAGGGACTCAACGGTGAAGCCGGCGCATCGATTCTGGCAAACGGCGCATTCAAAATGTTCAACGCATTTGCCGGAATCGGACTCGCCGATAAAGCAACGTTTTATCTCGAAGGCCTCTATGCGAAGAATGCCAACGATCGTATTATCCGAAATTTTAGCATCATCGGCAGTTTAGAACTCATGTCCTGGCTGGCGCTCGAATGGCGATACGATTGGGGACAGACCGAAGATTATCCCGGAATTGCCTTAGGCTACGCGCATGGCTTCTTAGCCGGATTCGAATTTTTCCCGTGGCCCTATATCGAGATACGGCCAGAGTACCGCGTCCTCGAAAAAACACCGTTCAGTGGCACCGGCACCTACACCGGGCAGTGGACGGGACAAATCCATGTATTCTATTAGGACGAGGCACACCATGAAGCGAATAACATTCTTGCAACGCAATCGGCTCTCTAAAATGACGAACATGGGTGATAGGCTCTCTTCGGTTATGGGGCGTTCGTTCTATTTCGTACTCTTTGCTTTTTATTTTCTACTCTATCCCGGTTGTCAGTATAATATTGCGGGAAATCCCGATGTGAACTTGCTGGCCGTGCATGTTTCTCCGGACTCGGCGGCCGTGGCGACGAATGGCTCGCTCGTGCTCACTGCGTCAATCAAAGATTTTCTGCACGAGGGAACGGTCACCTGGAGCATCGAGGAGCCGAATGCTGGCACGATCGTTTCCACTGGGCTGACCGCAACCTATATCGCTCCGGCGGGTCTCAGTCTTTCGTTAAGCGTCGTACACATTCGTCTCAGTGCCGATGAAGATCCGACGCGGTATGTCGTGTGCCCCATCACGATCGTTCTGCCAAAGGACGCCGATACATTGTTCGAAGTAAGTCCGCAAACGGTTTGGATGCTCACGAATGACCCGCAGCAGAACCATACGCAACAATTTACTATCGAT
>DASZLH010000168.1:0-6235 GCA_035552495.1 Kapaibacterium sp. (SeqCode)
CTGCTCGTCTCGATCGCCTCTCTGCTTTGGATTCATAACTGTGCATTTGGGGATGGACTTCTTTTTTATTTCGAAATTGCTTATCCCAGCGCAATATTAGGCAGCGCATTCGGGCTGGCATTCGCGATGCTGTTCCATTCACGCCGTTCGTCTTTTGTCTCGTTCGTGCTCTTCTGGATAATCACTCTCGTGCTTTCGTTTCTTCCGGGCTACTCGGGACCGCAACTTTTCACTTATGGATGGCAATATGGATTTTTTCCAGGGTTTGTATGGGATGAATCGCTCGATCTTACAAATGCCTATCTCTGGTTTCGATGCGAGAATATAATCTGGATCTTCTTTCTGTTTAGTATAGTCGTGGTATTACATTCCGATCGGCCGTTTTCGAAGCGGTTCATCATACCGAGCGTTCTGCTCTTTATAATCGTCGTGATGTTCGCGAGCCATGATTCTCTCCATATCACGGCATCGCACGATGCGCTCGGGGAAGACCTGCATATTGAAAAGGAAATCGCCGAGCATTGCTGGATTTACTATCGTCCAGGTACACTTACGAACGAGGAAATTGCATCTATTACCCGAAACGTCCAATGGTATTTATACGACATTAAACGTCGGTTTGCATTGCGTGGTACGTGGGATCCGGTCCATATTTACATTTATCCCTCAACCGAAAGCCTCTATGAGCATATAGGGACCCGCTCCGCTTCAATCGCAAAGCCATGGTTGGGCGAAGTTCATATTACGAAAGAAAATATGCGAAGCCTCAAACACGAGTTGACGCATGTATTAATGCGGGAGCATGGCTCATTTCCATTTTATGCAAGCTGGTCTACGGGATTGACGGAAGGCGCAGCTATGTCTGTCGAGCCGCAATACGATGGCATCTATACGCTCGACCAGCACGCCGCGCGGATTCTGCAACTCAAATATGCGTCCGGTGTGCGTGAAGTAATGGCTTTTACCGGTTTTGCATCGAATGCATCGGAAAAAAGTTATGTGCTGGCGGGGTCTTTTACGCGTTTCCTTCTTGCAAAATATGGCCCTGAGCGATTCGACCGCGTCTATAAATCTCTTGAATTCAAGGAAGTATATCGCAAGCCGCTCGATTCTCTCGAAGCAGAATGGAAAACATGGCTTATTCCGCTAATGACACCTCTCTCAATGAACGACTCCGCACACTTCCGTTATTATTATGATCGCGTCGCAATTATTTTTAATCCGTGCCTGCGCCGTATTGGCAAACTCGAACAAAAAGCGATCGCCGCCTACACGAATAAGCAATTTGAAGATGCTACAGAATATTATCACTTGGCCGTCATGGAGGGCGCTGGAATCGGCGCTTTAATAGGAGAAAGCGACGCAATAATACAACAGAATAATATTTCCGGTGCGCTTACAATACTCGATACCACCAATACACCCATCGTAAACAAACAAGCCGCCGCGCTCGATATTCAAAAGGGAGATCTCCGCATTCTCGAAGATTCGCTTACGGACGCGGATAATAATTATCGTGATGCGATGTCAATCAAACTTAGTTCGGGCACATTCCTAAGCACTTATTTGCACCGAGTGATGGCAGAGTCCGATGTGAACAAATGGTGGCGCGGATATTTGTATGAATCTTACGTTGCATCGCCCCATGCTGCCGAATTATCAGCTCGATATTTGAATGCAATGCTCTTTGAACATATCGCTACTCCCGGATTCGACCGCGTGCAATTTGCATTGAGTTATATTCAGTCGTTGAGTCAGGAGCATAAAGGCCGAATTACCGCAGCCATGACATTCGATCCATTTGCTTCCGGGCTTCCAAATCCAACCGGCCTTAATTCGGATGATTCGCTCGCAATTTCCATTGCTGCGCTTCATTTTGCTGCTATTCGTCCGGGTCCAACTGGCGACTCATTCTGCCCAGCGCCGTATCGTAAGACAGCCACGGAATATGCGAACGAGATCAGGGGCGAATGGCAGTGGGTACAGCAGGCATCACGCCAGCCCGTCCATGAAAAGTCTCGGTGATACTCTGAAGAAACTGCTCGAACTTCGACTGCCGGATTGCGACGCGCAGCGTTGCGCTTTCGAGGTAGGTCGATTCTTCTATCGTGCCCTGGAAAGCCTTGACAAGTCGTTCCAGAGTGGGCAAATCTTCATACAGCACCGTGACATTGACATTGGATGTAAGATAGACTCGAACGACATGCGAGAGCGAAATCACCTGTTGCGCCGCCTCAGCATAGGCACGTGCAAGGCCCCCCGTCCCGAGTTTCGTGCCGCCAAAGTAACGGGTGACCACGAGCAACACATTCGTTATCTTCTGGCCTGTGAGCACTAATAGGATGGGCTTGCCGGCAGAGCCATGCGGCTCGCCATCATCGGCCGCCCGGACGAGCAGCCCTTCAGGGCCAAGACGGTATGCGAAACAATGGTGTGTCGCGTCATAAAATTCTTTCCGAATATGGTCGAGTGTGGACTCGACCTCGTCTTTCGTTTTTACCGGAATAAAATCCGCAATAAATCGCGATCCCTTAACCTTCATCTCTGGTGCGCGCAGTGAAGCTTCAATCGTATGATAATAATCTTCCGGCGGCATGAAATCCCTATACAGTTAAATCGTTTTCTTCAAAATAAAGCTCGAATGCTTCTGCAATATGATGTGACATAAAACGTCTATAACACTGGCGCATTACTAAAAAGCAGAATCTTCCCATAATGGGTAACGAGTGACCGCAATATGCTGCGAACACTCGTTACCCGTTACTCGTTACTAATTGCTCGTTACGTTGAATATGAACATCGGAATTACTTGTTATCCTACTTACGGAGGTTCGGGCGTAATTGCGACCGAACTGGGAAAATCGTTGGCCGAGCGTGGTCATAAAGTGCATTTTATTACCTACGCGCTGCCCATGCGCCTCACGGGTCTTGGACATTACGAGACTGCGTATCTCGACAACATTTTTTATCATGAGGTCGAGATGTCCACCTACCCGCTCTTCGAATTCCCGCTGTATTCGATGGCACTCACGAGCAAAATGATCGAAGTTTCTCGCTTCGAAAAGCTCGACGTGATTCACGCGCATTACGCGATCCCCCATGCGACGGCCGCTGTGCTCGCCAAGCAGGTGCTTCAGGACGGCGTGAAAATTATCACGACATTGCACGGCACGGACATTACGCTCGTCGGGCTCGAACCCAGCTTCGAACCCTTGATGAAATTTTCGATCGAAGCATCGGATGGCGTGACCGCCGTCTCAAAATACCTGCGTGATGAAACCGTAATCAACTACAACGTCGAGAAAGACATTGAGGTTATCCCAAATTTTATCGATACCGATATTTTTCGTCCGGTCGATTCGAAAAATCTGAAACGATTGCTGGCGCCAAACGGCGAGAAGCTACTCACGCATATTTCGAATTTTCGAGAAGTGAAACGGGTGAAAGATGCCGTACGCGCATTCAAGATTATTCTCGATCAAGGTATAAAGGCCAAGTTCCTCTTCGTCGGCGATGGCCCGGACCGCAGCGAATGCCAGGCGCTTGCCCGCGAACTCGGCATTTGGCAGCAAACGCGCTTCCTGGGCAAGCAAAGTGAGCTTGCATCAATCCTCTCCGCAAGCGATGTATTTCTTATTCCTTCCGGTAACGAAAGTTTCGGGCTCTCTGCGCTCGAAGCTATGGCGTGTGGCGTGCCGGTGCTTTCGAGCGATATTGGCGGATTGCCAGAGCTTAATATCGACAATGAAACTGGATTTGTCGTAAAAGTGGGCGATGTCGATGCTATTGCCGATCGCACGGCTCAATTGCTGCGCGATCCGGACTTGCACGCGCGTCTTTCGCGCGGAGCCTATGAACGCGCAACGACACACTTTGCAAAAGAACGCATAGTGCCGTTGTATGAAGCAGCGTACGAACGAGCTCTGAATGGGCCGGAAAATTCTATTACCTCAAATAAATATGACCTGTCGATCCAATAGAACGATAAGTCAATATTAGAATGAAGAAATGGACCAGAACGAAACCGTCCTCGCCGTTCGCGATCTAAAAAAACATTATGGCAAAATAGCGGCTGTTGACAGTATCTCGTTTCACGTCAATCGTAATGAAATCGTCGGATTGCTTGGACCCAACGGAGCGGGAAAAACAACAACGATTAACATGCTGCTTGGTGTTCTCTCTCCGACTTCCGGCACGATCGAAATCGAGGGTATCGATATCGCAAAGTACCGTTCGCGCGCACTTGAGCGAACAAATTTCGCGGCGGTATACGCGCCTCTACCGGGGAATCTCACCGTAGTGCAGAACCTGCGTGTATTCGGCCTCCTTTATCGAGTTCGCAATTTATTCGAGCGCATCGAAGAATTGCTGCAAACCTTCGATCTCATCCAATTTCGAAATACGAAATCGGGAGTACTTTCTTCCGGCGAGCAAACGCGGCTTGGGCTTGCAAAAGCACTTATCAACTCACCCGATTTATTATTATTAGATGAACCGACTGCTTCGCTGGACCCTTCCGCAGCACAGGAAATCCGGCAAACCATCCGAGACTTCGCGCGCGAGCATTCCATTGGTATTTTGTGGACCTCGCATAATATGTATGAAGTGGCTGACGTTTGCGACCGAGTTTTATTCTTATCCAAAGGAAATATTTTGATCGAAGGCGATCCTAAATCGTTGCCAAACGAACACGGAAAGCAAACGCTTGAAGAGTTGTTCATTACCGTAGCACGCGAGCCCCTCACGTTAGAGAAACAAGTATAATGCAAGTACAGCGTGTCTCTGGTGTAATGCTCCGCATCTATTATCTGATGCGGAGCAGCTTTACGCGCGTATTCCCGCTTTTTGCCTGGGCAGCAATCGATATTGTATTGTGGGGCTTCATCACAAAGTACCTCAACGTAGTAACAAAAGCCAGTTTTGACTTTGTCCCCACGCTGCTCGGGGCGGTATTACTATGGGATTTCTTTACTCGAGCGATGTTCGGAGTCAGCACGTCATTTTTTGAAGATGTCTGGTCGCGCAATTTTCTGAATCTTTTCTCGACACCGCTCACCGTCGCGGAATATCTCATGGGTCTCATCGTCTCGAGTGTGGTGACGAGCGCCTTCGGGCTAACAATCATGTTGATTATCGCGAGCCTTGCATTCCATCTTTCACTACTTTCCTATGGCATTTGGTTTCTGCCGTTTGTGCTCGTGCTGTTTCTTTTTGGTATTGCGCTTGGCATTATTGCGATCGGTATTATTCTGAGATTTGGTCCATCGGCTGAATGGTTCATCTGGCCGCTTCCGGCGATTCTTGCTCCGGTCGCGGCTGTCTTTTACCCAGTCTCGGTGTTGCCACCTGTTATACAACCTATTGCGAGGATTATGCCGGCCTCTTATGTCTTCGAAGGCATGCGCGCGCTTCTCGCCGGACATGCAGTACCCGAAGGCACTCTTGCCCTTGGCGCCGGACTCGCTATAATTGATGTGCTGCTCGCCTGCTGGTTTTTCCGCACGATGTATCTGCGCGCCGTCCGCACAGGTCTCATCGCTCGCTACAGCGCAGAGAGTGTGACATAGAAGAACCGTAGATGCTCTAAACTTCCCTAGCCCTCCACTAACAATAGCACTTTAGCCCGGGCACGCCTGTTTCGAACCGGCCAAAATAAGTCGTCGATACTTGAAAGACTATCCTTTCGATTTTAAAAATCTCTCATCGACGTTTATAGGGCCTCCAGGTATTGAAATTAACTTTTTCAGCTCACAAGCATATGACGAAATCCGTCCGACTACCTTCCTATATTGCTCCTATCAAATACAATCTCACTCTTAAGCCTGATCTCACAGCTTTTACCTTTGAAGGAAAGGAAATTATTTTCGTTGATTTAAAAAAGGCGACACTCACAATTACGCTCCACGCAAAAGATTTAAAAATCAGCTCGGTCGAATGTGATGATCAAAGAGGCAAAGTAAAATATGATCGGGAAGCCGAAACAGCGACATTCATTTTTTCAAAGGCTATAAAACCCGGGAAAAGAGAAATCACTATGGTTTTTAAAGGCGTATTGAACGATCACATGAGGGGCTTCTACCATAGTACGTATACTCATAATGGGAAGGAGAAGCACCTCGCTACGACCCAATTTGAAGCGACCGATGCTCGCCGGGCTTTTCCCTGTTTCGATGAGCCGGCACAAAAAGCTGAATTCGATATTAGCCTCCTCGTACCCAAAGGCGCTACTGCAATT
>DASZLH010000169.1:0-9812 GCA_035552495.1 Kapaibacterium sp. (SeqCode)
AGATGGACTCCTACCTTCGAGTAGGAGATGTCTTTACGATCACGAATGGGCGCTCGATTGCAATCAATCCGGGCGACATCGATCCCATTGCGGTACAATTTCGTCCGCGGCAGCCGATCACCTATTACGATACTCTCTGCATTTTCGATGAAGGCTGCTACGAAACCAAATGTATTCCTGTCGAAGGTACTGGCATCTTCGATGCATTCTCGTTCGATCCGCCGTATCTCGATCTGACGAATGTTGTTGGATGCCAGTCGGCGAATGGGCAAATTATGGTCACGAATATTTCGGGCCAGACGCTTACGGTCATCGGCTGCACGCTCACCGATCCGACCGGAAAATTTTCGTTGAGTAACCCGATGCCTCCCGGTCCCTTTGCGAACAATCAGGTCTATGCATTCCATGTTACGTACACGCCGAACGACCTTGCAAACGACCGCGCCGACGAAGCCTATATCGATATTACGCTCTCCGATAGCGAAGTCTATCATGTCTTGCTTCGTGCGACGAGCCTTGCGCCGCGCTTATATGTAACGCCGCTAACCGCTTACGGAACGGTCGAAGTGGGGTGGCAGCAGAACGACTCGATCCTCATCGAGAATGGGAGCACGCTGCCGGAACATGTAACGAATATTACGATGCCCTACGGGTATCACCTGGTGAGCGCAAGTCCGAACCTTCCGGTTACGTTACAGCCGCGCGATTCACTTTGGCTCATTGTGCAGTTTCAACCGACAGGCGATTCCGAATACGATGAGAATTTTTCGGTACAGATGGACAATCCGTGCGATCTCTCGTATTCCGGATTGCTGACCGGACGTGGTGAATCAGTGAAGTTAGATGTCCCGATCAGTTTTATGAATTATGGACTGGTCAAGCCGTGTGATTGCGCTGTCCGCAATATTCCGTTACCCAATTATAGCAATGTAGTCCCCATCACGATCGATTCAGTCTGGATCGATGGGCAGGGCGTGACGCCGCTCGTCGGTTCGGTCTATCATTGGAAGCGAAGTTCGACGGGCAATCAGAGCCTGCCATTTGTATTGTCTCCGCAATCGTCGGACACGCTTGTCATTGCGTTTTGCCCGAATGTCCCTGCGACCCCAAATAATCTGGTCATCAACGATACGCTGCATATCGCGGCGCACTCGCCCGGATGGTCATCGACGTTCACGACGCTCGTCAGCGGTCGGCGCGAAATGAACTTCCAGCCGGATATATCGCTCGTCTCATTTCCTGCGACGCGCGTCGATACTTCGGCGCAGCCGGAAATCGTTACGCTCTCCGTGCCCGATTTCACGATCAATCCCGATGGCGATTCGATCGTCATTACGAGTGTCACATTCAAACCGGATCAACAAGTCTTCGCTGCATCCGCCTCGAACGGCGCGCCGCTTCCGTGGGTCATTCATCGCAATCAACAATTTGGGATACAGGTCAGTTTTTTTCCGCGCGCTCCGAAACACTACGAAGCTCGAATGCAGATTCACACGACATTTCCGTGCGATGACGTCGATACCAGCGTGCTCGTCATGGGGGATGGCTTCGCGCCAGCTTTTGGGCTTCAGTTGGCGTTCGATACCGCGCGCGTCGGGCAGGACACGATTCGCTTATCGACATGCGACACGCTCGTATTGCCGATCATGTCCAGCCGCGACATCCCCCAAAAATATATCGACATCTATTACCATCTTGGCTTCGATACCAGCGAGCTTCAGCTCATTGGAGGCCAGTCGCCTTTTACCGACAGTGTTATCGCGACGAGCGATACGGACGGAGCGAATATCGTGATGAAGAATGCAATTAATGTTTCTGCCGGGACGATTGCGACACTCAAATTCAAAGTGACCGGAGGGCCTAAGATATTTCCGATCACGCTCGATAATATTAACTTCGATAGCGATTCACTTGTCTTCTTTAAAATTATCGCGGGCGACGATCAGGGGACGATTGAAATCGATCAGCCGATGATCGCTGTTTCGAAGTTCACGAATTTCGATACGGTAAATGTGCGCGATTGCAAGAATGAAACTATCGAGATTTATAATCCGGGAGCCATCCCTATTCGCTTCGATTCGCTCGGAGGACTTCCCGAAGGGCACCGTGTGACAGCATCGAGCGTGCCGCTTCCGGCGATTATTGCAGCAGGTGATTCTATTGCGCTTACGGTTACGTTCTGCCCGCGCGAGGACTCGTTGTTCGATACGACATTCTTCGCGTATTCGAATGTGCCGTGTCCGGTATTCGACAGCGGTGAAATCCGAAGCTATGGATACGCGCCGCCATTTCCGTTCAAGATGGAAAGCACGCCCGATCTTTCTTCCGGCGATAGCATTCGTGGGCCGATCGCCGACACAGTCGATGTGCCGATCCTTCTCGACCGCGACATTCCGCTTACGCCGCTCGATGTTCGCTTTACGCTGCATTACAATGCTCGCGCGCTGCAATATATGCGTGCCGCATCGACGTACACCACTCCTGTTATAGCAGATAGTCTCGGTTCGCTGACAATCACATTGCCGGAATGTCAAAATCTCACGAAGGGGGAAATCGCGCGGCTGACGTTCGTGATCGCGGTGCCGGATAGTGTCGACTCGCCGATGATACTCGAGCCGCTCAAGTTCACGAGCGATTCGATCATGTGGTTAAAACCCGTACCCTCGGGCGATACGAGCATCGTTCATGTCGAGCCGCAGTGCAATATCACGCGTCTCGATTTCCATTCGGAGTCGAATTCGATCTCGACGCCGCGACCGAATCCTGCAACCGACCGCGTTGCTCTCGATGTGTCGTTTATGGAAGATGCGAGTCCGGACCTTCGGCTATACAATCAATCGGGAGAAAGTATTTTAACGCTGATGAATGGGCAAACGCCATACACGAGCGGAAGTTATCATCTCGAGTTCGATGCTCGCTCGCTTCCGGCGGGAGCGTATTACATCGAGTTCAAAGCGGGAACATTCCACTCAACGAGACGGCTGGTGGTGATTAAATAATGCGGACGATCATAATATTTGCGGTCCTGCTAATGTGCGCGAGCCTTCCGTGGCAGGCGTCGGTTGCGCGCGCGCAAATGCCAACGGTTTCGAGCGACTATCTGGCGTCGCCGTTTCACGCGGGCGTGCGCGCAAGTTATCTCCGAAATTTTCATAGCACCAATGGCCTCATTTGGCCTGCGTGTCCTACGTGCGGCACGTTCTCGAACGGGCAAGGCAATGGATTCGGCCTCGAATTCTTCGGCGAAGTGCCGTTCAATTCTTTTCGGCTGCTGGACATTACATTTGGCGCCGGATGGACCGACCGTGGCGGAAACTTCGGGCAAATTGTTACGGGTGGCCTCCCCATTCTCGACCCGAATACGAACCAATACGTTACACTCACACGTCAGAGTGCTTATACTTCGAGCCTGAATTATTTGGACCTCGAAGCTGGCTTGAAACTTCGTCCCTTACGTTCGTTTGCGGGATATACCGGCGCGTCGCTCGAAATCGGTGTGCCACTCGGACGCTCGACTTCTTACGTGCAGACCGAGTCTATTCTTTCACCGCAAGGCGTGACGTATCCACAGAGTCAGACAACGACACTCGTCGATGGATCGGGCGAGATCCCGAACTTGCATACCAGCTTCGGAGTAAGCGCCCTTATCGGTTACGAATTTCCGCTGCGCGCCATTGTGAAGACTGCTTCCGACGCACTTACGATTGCGCCGGAGCTGTCGTATTATTTTCCATTGAACTCGGTAGAGTCGGAATTTCCGTGGCATGTATCTTCGCTGCGTGCAGGCGTGGCCGTACGGTGGAATATGCCATTTGATTACATACCGCCTGCGCCCAAACCCGAGCCTCCGCCGATTGTCGCGCATGAAAATCCAAATGCAGAAGCGCCGAAGCTCACCGTCGTTTCGCTTTCGAGCGCGCCGTTTCATATTATCGAAACGACGGTGACCGAGACGTTCCCAATTTTGCCCTATGTCTTTTTCGATAGCGCCAGTGCGATCATTCCCGATCGATTCGCACAGCTTACGCCTGGTGAAACTTTGAAATTTGCAGAAAGCGAACTTCCACATCACTCGCTGGAATCGTATTACAATCTGTTGAACGTTATCGGCAGGCGGCTGCAGATGAACGGCGATGCGATACTCACGATCAATGGCACTACCGATGGACGGGAAGTGGCATCACTCGATGCGAGTAAAGACCTGGCAAAGCGGCGCGCCACCATTGTCAGAAATTATTTCCTCGACATTTGGAAGATTGCGCCAAAGCGTTTGATCGTAACGACGAGCGACGCCCCGCTCAATCCTTCCAGCACGGAATATGCCGAAGGCTTTGAGGAGAACCGCCGTGTCGAGCTTTCTTCGGACGACGACCGCATTTTAAAGCCGATTGTCCACGAACGGTTTCGCGAAGAGTCGGCATCGCCAAAAGTGTTACCGCTCCAGCTTTCTGCTACCAATAGAATTGGCGTGCGCGATTGGCATGTGGCTATTCGTTCGCACGGAGTTTCCGTGTATGAATCGGAAGGGCAGGGTGCGCCGCCATCCCAGATCGAATGGAAGCCGACGGACGAACAAGTCGATTCGATTGCGAAAGTAATGCAAGTCCGCCACGCTGGGCTCAGCGATGCACCCGACTCGCTGTCCTGCGAACTTCGCGCTACTGCAATCAACGGCGCATCGTCCTCGCTTATTGTCGCTTTGCCGGCATCGAAATCGGTCAATCCATTCGAACTCAGTCGGCTTTCTCTTATTGTGTTCGATTTCGATCAGGCGAATATCAATGCGCAAAATCAGCGGATGATCTCGCAGTTTGTCGGGAAGTCGTTTTATTCTGTTTCCACCGCTTCGATCGTCGGCTCAACCGATAATCTGGGCGAACTGCAGCACAATCAGAAACTATCGGAGGGCCGAGCGTTTAATGTCCGAGATCTCATTCTTCGCAATAAGCCGGACGCAAAAATCACGAGCACCAAGGGGATCGGGCCGTCGCAACTCCTCTACGATAATCATCTCCCCGAAGGACGATATTATTGCCGGACAGTAAAAGTCGAAGTGGAAACGCCGCTCGAAGCAGTGGTGAAATTGTCTGAACCTTAATCTATAAAATTTCATAAATCAAGGTTCAGACTTGCCGTGGCGAGAGTATTGCTTCGATTTTCTTCACCAGCACTTTCGCAACCTCTTTTAAATCATTTTCGTCTTCGTTCGTAAACCGATTCGTCATCGGCGCATCGATATCGAGCACGCCGAAGAGGCGCCCATCCGAGAGCACCAGTGGCACCACAATCTCGGACTGCGATGCTGGGTCACAAGCGATATGGCCCGGAAACGCATTCACGTCCGCGACACGAATGATCTCGCGGCGTTCGGCCGCCGTCCCGCAGACGCCCTTACCCATCGAAATAACCGTACATGCCGGCTTGCCTCCAAACGGACCAAGGATAAGTTTTTCTCCATCGAACAGATAAAACCCGCACCAATTAATACGATCGATCGAGTGATAGAGGAACGCCGCCGCATTCGAGAGCGCAGTGATCAGCGGCTCATCCAGAGTAACGAGCGATTCTAATTGCTGTGAAAGCGATGATTTTCTTTCGGGGCTATTCATTACTTATCTCGCCGATAAATATGGCAGGGGATACATCCTGCTTATGAGCATATTCAACTTGAACGCGGATGAACGAGATAGGGTTTATTCCGTATCTTAAATTCAGTGTCACTGCAATCTCGGAAATCATTTTAATCACTTAAAATCAAGGTTCAGATAATTATGAACTGGCCAATCGTAAAAGGTAAAGCAACCAGGCAGGCGCACGTCGGGCTGCCGGAAGGGACGTTCGAAGAAGAACACGGGCGCGAAGGATTTTACGGGCGTGTGTCGCATTTATACCACACGCATCCTCCGACCGGCTGGACGCGCATCGAGGGGAAACTTCGACCCCATGCGTTCTATCTCGATCGTGTCGAGCCGTCCGATAGGACGGACTCGCGTGGAACCTCCGAACCAGTCTTGTACAACGACGATCTGATTCTTTCGATCAGCCGCCGCAGTGAACCTGCTCCATTTTACAGCCGTAATGCCGATGGCGACGAGCTGTTCTTTATCCATCAGGGTGAAGGCAAAATCGAAACCGATTTTGGCATACTAAATTATGAGCGCGGCGATTACATTGTCATCCCACGTGCGACGACGTATCGTTTTGTACCCAGTGTCAAAGATAATTTTATCGTGTGCGTAGAGGCGCATGGCTCCGAAATTTTGCCTCCGACACCAGAGCAAAAAGGGCTGATCGGAATGCACGCGCTCTACGATATGTCTGCGATAACGATTCCGGATTTTATTCCATACGAAAAAAAACAAGATGTCAATGGGAAGGAGTACGAGATCCGCATCAAACGGCTCGGCGAATACACCTCGATCTTCTATCCGTTCGATCCCATCGACCTCGTTGGCTGGAAGGGCGACCTCACGGTATTTAAAATTAACATGCGCGATATTCGTCCAGTGATGTCGCCGCGCGTACACTTGCCACCGAGCGCACACACGACGTTCCTCGCCGATAATTTCGTGATCTGCTCGTTCCTTCCTCGTCCGCTGGAAGAAGATCCCGACACGCTGCGCGTGCCGTTCTATCATCGCAATACCGATTACGATGAAGTGCTATTCTATCATGATGGCGATTTCTTTTCGCGCGATAACATCAAGGCTGCAATGATGACACTGCACCCGCAAGGGATTCATCACGGTCCGCACCCGAAAGCACTGAAAGCGAACCCGAACATCACGCGCACGAACGAGTACGCGATGATGCTCGACGCAAAACATCCGCTAAAAATCGCTCCCGCCGCCGAAGCCGCCGAGTGGAAAGAATACTGGACGAGCTGGCAGGAGAAGAAGACAGAAAAAGTCTAAATGGTGGCTTGGATATAAGCAAGTTGTGCGTAAAGAACTTCCTCACGTCGTCATCGTTGGCGCCGGATTTGGCGGACTAAATGTGGCGCTAAATCTTCGCGATGCGCCGTGCCGGGTTACGGTGATCGATAAGAGCAATCACCATCTTTTTCAGCCGCTGTTATACCAGGTTGCGACCGCAGGACTTTCCCCCGGAGAGATAGCTGCGCCCATTCGTCATGTGCTTCGCGGAGCGTCCAATACCGAAGTAATTATGGCGGAAGTCACCGGCCTCGATACCAATGTGAAGCAAATGTTGCTTGCGACCGGTCAGCAAGTACCCTATGATTACCTGATTCTCGCGACTGGGGCACGGCATAGCTATTTCGGCCACAATGAGTGGGAGCAGTATGCGCCGGGATTGAAGTCGATCGCCGATGCGACCGATATTAGGCGAAGAATACTGAGCGCATATGAGGAAGCCGAGCTCGAACGCGACCCACAACGACGTGCGGCGCTGCTTACGATTGTCATTGTCGGTGCCGGACCTACCGGTGTTGAAATGGCGGGATCTATCGCCGAGCTTGCTCGGAGGACGATGAAGCATGAATTCCAGAATTTCGATCCGGCTAGTACTCGAGTGATCCTTGCCGAAGCGGGTCCGCGAATATTGTCCGGATTTCCGGAGTCGCTTGCGCGGGATGCGCTGCGTGAACTCGAACGGCTCGGTGTGGAAGTGCGAACATCTGCTCGTGTTGAAAATATTGATGGCAATTCCGTCATGATGAACGGAAAACAAGTGGCAGCACGTACTGTAATTTGGGCGGCAGGTGTCGAAGCGTCCCACGCGGGGAAATGGCTTGGAGTATCTACCGATAAGGCCGGCCGCGTTCCGGTGAGCAGGAAGTTGCAGGTAGAAGGCCATCCTGAAATCTATGGGATCGGCGATACGGCGCTGGCACAGGATGCTGCTGGTAAGCCGCTGCCGGGCCTCGCGCCCGTCGCAATGCAGCAGGGAGCTTACGTCGCTAAACAGCTTCGAAAAATATTTGCGGAAAATGAAAGTGATATTCCATTCCGATATATAGACAAAGGAACGCTCGCTACGATCGGACGAACATTCGCCATCGCACAAATATGGAAACTACGCATATCTGGCTGGATCGCTTGGCTGATATGGGTATTCGTCCATATCATGTACCTGATTGGCTTTCGAAACCGCCTCATCGTCATGACGGAATGGATGTGGGCCTACGCGACATACGAGCGTGCGGTGCGGCTGATTGTGGAGAAAGAAAATTAAGATGTTTTTCTATAAATAGCTTGCTGAATCTTGGCGTTCGTACATTACTGTTTTACGAAGGTCCCTATTTTTTGCACGTTGTTTGTTCTACATCGTACGTAGTATATTCCTGACGGCAACATTTTTATATCGATTTCGGGATTATCATGCAAATGACTAAATTGCATTTGTGTTCTGCCGAGAGCATCTATGATTTCAAGATTATCAATGGTCTGTAGAGCTATACCGAGAGTAGATGAGCAGGGATTAGGGTATACTCTTAGTTCTGGCATATTGGAAATGGGCTGTTTTATCCCTGCAAAAAAATTCGTTTCGAAAAGGCCAGAATCCGTATAGGCATACCCATGACCTTTGGAATCGAAATTCATCTGCTGTACCCAGGAAAGTGGCGGAGCGCTCCCAATGCGACCCCACGTAGTACCATGATCGTCCGAAGTCCAGGTACCGCCTGTGTCTATAGAAATGAGCATTGTGGATGACACCGATGAATATGGAAAGTGATGGGTGCGATCATTCCATGACCGATCATAAGGGTCATAGCAGTCCCATTGAAGCAATTCAGGAGGCAGTCTCCTAAAGCCAATGTAAGATGCATACGTCATATATAGGTAACCGTCCTTTCCAAAGGTGATGAGGCGGGGTGGCGAGTTGTCAATTGTAGGACCCTGCATATTACACATTGTATCCGACTCGATAAAAAGGCTATCCAACAACTTCCAACCGCTTTCAAAATTTAATCCTACAACAACTCGATCAGGCGATCCGCAGTATGGACCTGTGAGATCATCTATTTCATCACCTGGCATAGCCGACGAACTCCATGTCGAGTCGTAATTAACATTCCTATAAAGTGCATTATTATATCCAGGAATGAAATAAATCGCATCGCGAGTACATTCGAGGCCAACTTTGCCACTGATATATCCATAAGGAATGTTAGAGAGTTTAATCCAATTTATCCCCTGATCTACGGAGTAAACAATACTACTATCATTACAAACGATAACAGCGCCATTCGAATCGCAGGCAAGAAATCTGAGTTTTTCGGGATATACTTTAGTCCACTGAGAACCTCGATCCGAGGAGAAATAAAGGTCATGTGACGGACGATATACACCAGTCCTTACATAGATGCTGCCATCGGAACCGATCGAGAATCCAGTGATCGTGTCAGGCAAGATGATTTTATTCCACGTGATCTGCGCTTCACTATAGCTCGCCTGGAAGAGCATGAAGATCACAACCACAAATATCGAACGTTTTAACATTGTCAATCTCTTTTGAAAGGAGTGTAAATATATAAACACCCGGAGTATTAGTAAGTTGCGACTGAAAGTTAAGCACTCTATGGCGAGTAACAGGGTGGATTTTACGACTACTCATCGACGGTTGAATTAAATTTCACCCCACCACGTTTCGACTGTCCTTTCGAGGGATTATCGAGTAAGAATGCCAAGTAATCATTCAACAACGCTCAAAGATAAACTCGTTTTTATCACCGGTGCATCGAGCGGCATTGGGCAGGCTGCGGCGCGGGCGTTTGCGACGGAAGGAGCGAAGCTCCTGCTCTGCGCTCGCAGAATCGACCGCCTAAAAGAACTCGAGCGAGAACTGAA
>DASZLH010000170.1:0-17160 GCA_035552495.1 Kapaibacterium sp. (SeqCode)
TTCTGCCACACTTGAAACAGGCATATTCGGAACATTCGATGCACACCGATCAGGTCGCCGACGCACCGACCATACGGATGATCCGGCAGACACTTGTCGATTACGATGAGATGATCGCCTGGGGCAAAGGCGCGATCGAAGCCTATGTGCAGGGTGGATACGATGAGGCAAGTCTCCATAAATGGCAATATCATATCGAGAAATTGCTTCGATCCTTTGGAGGAATTACCGGGACTCTCGCGAAAGGGCCGAGACCTGAAAAGCTCTATTCCGCCGGCAAGCCGCCGTTCGAACGGTCGTTCATTGCAACACGCGATCCTCGGTTCGGGACATTCGAACATACCTACGAATATCAAGTCGCCGATAATGGCCAGATCGACTACGCGACCGATTTCGATAAGCTGCGGCTGAACCTCGTCCGCACGCAGCGCGATGAGATGGACGCGATCGAAACATTCGGCAACGTGCTGTACGAGATACGTGATGTGCCGTTCGGCTTCGACTATGATCTCGCGCGCATTATCTGGGACGAGACTCGGCATACCGAGCTTGGCCACAAAGCTATGGAAGCGCTCGGGCATAATCCTTACGATCTTCTCAATCGGCTGCTTGGCATTAAAGTCCGCACGAAAATGCCGGCGCTCTATTCGTTTGCGGAAATTAATTTGTTCGGCGAAGCCAATATCGTCCAGGAATGCTTACGTTATGCCCGCGAAGCCTATGAGAAAGGTGACGATCTCACCGGCCGTATGTTCGATTACGTTAACGCGGATGAGCGGACGCACCTCACAAAAGGGGTTCACTGGCTAAAGCATATTTTTGAAACGGACTCGGTGCAGGAGATCGAGCAGCGCACGAAAAAAGTCGCCGTCGATCGCCTGGTCGAACTTGGTATTATCGATCACGAGGTTGCATTGACGATCTCGCATCGCGAATTGGCAAGGATTATTGGGGAATAAAATTTCCGTCGCGATCCTTAAAAATGATACGATCCGCTGACCATCGGGATGATCGGGAAATTCGGCGTATTAAAAACGTAGTCCCCTAACGTTTTGAGATTGCTGCTGCCGGCTTTATAAAGCGAGAAGACGATACCGGCATCGATCGTAAGATTATTTTGGAAATAGCGGATCGATGCAATCGTCGGCACAATCCCGAAATCGCTTATGAAATAGAGTTCGATCGCAACCTTGAGGTTTTCTCCCACACGCATATCACCGCCAACTCCGATCACAGAGTTAACAGGATAATAGGGTATGATCTTATTAGTGATCGAATCGACCGTCGTCGTGCTTTGATATGAAATCCCACCAAGCAGGGTCAGTTCGGATTCCCATGTGCCGTACGTCGCCACGACAAATGGAAAGCCGATCCGCGTTATTTTCGAAACTTCCGAATAGACCCCCTGCGCGCCAAAGGCAACAGTAAAGAGATCGGATTGTACCGGAGTAATTTTTATCCCGGCGGTCCCAGTGGTAATCGTAGGTGTCAGAAATGGAGCGAACACGCCACCGGCATTGAGGCTGACCCAATCGTTAAAGCCATAATTCACTTGCAGTCCCGCCAGCATATAGTCCAGCAAAAATCCGTGGTCTTGCCCGTATGCGCGCGCAGTCGGCATCAGGAAATCCTGTGAGGCAAGCGGATCTTTCACGGTAAGATAGGTGGACGTTTCAAAGACTTCTCGCCGGTCGTTTTGTCCCGACCAATTATCGACATAATCGATTTCCGGGTACTTGAAGACTAAATTACCGTAGGGCGTCCATAAAATGACATGCGCGCTATCATTGAATAAATACCGATTGCCTTCATAAATATCATGCTGTTTTGTTGCAACGATAGAAATATCAGGGAGTTTCGGACGAGTCAGGAACTGTGTGACACCATACTTTTGAGCGTCGGCGGTATTTTTTAAGGCATACGATTTCAAATCGTTTTTTTGCACCCAATTATAACGATAGTCGATCGCATACGAAATGGCATCGAGCGGTATTTCCAAACGTCCGTTACGTGTCTCGACGATGATACGGTCGGGCAGCGGCTTCATCAGCACGAGGACGTAGAACTCGGACGAGTCGTTCATCACAAGTTTGACGTAACTATCGGGGGTAAGTTCATCCGGCCGCAGTTGGGCCTTCGCTTGAGAACAAAGAACGAGCAGGATAAAAAGTAAGAAATATTTCTTCACCGACTATGAATTATCGTTTTATTCTCTCCGGATTTTCTTCCACAAATTGCTTCCAATTTTTCCACGATGCTTTACCGGGCTTGCCGGAACGCGCTGCGTGAGTGATCGCAACGGCGAGGGCATCGTAGGCATCCGGCAATTTTTTATCCTGCGCATCGAGGCTCAGAATTGCACGTACCATAAATTCCACCTGGTCCTTCGAAGCATTGCCATTTCCGACGACCGCACGCTTGATTTCGCGCGGAGCATATTCCGAGGCCGGCAGTTCTTTGAGTACACCCGCTAAAATTGCAACACCCCGGGCGTGTCCAAGTTTCAGGGTCGATTGCACATTCTTGTGGTAGAATGCAGATTCGATGGCGAGTTCGTCCGGCGCTGAACGTTCAATGACCGCAGAAAGCCGGGTGAAAATAGCATGAAGTCGAAGTGGTAACGATGCAATTCGTTTCGATTCGATTGTCCCGTATTCGATGAGCTGCATGTTCGAACCGTTCGACTGCGTTTCGATCACCCCATACCCGGTCACGAGCGTTCCGGGGTCGACACCGAGAATAATCATGCTCTTAAGGAATGCTTAAAAGAACCGATTGATCCAGAACTTTGCGACGATAAGTAGCTTATGAGGCGTGGAGACTTTTATCCGGCGGTCGAAGACCTGAAACTCCGCCAACTCGATTTTCCGAAGCAACCGGAAATAAATCGCGTCCATAATCTCGGCAGCGAACATAGTGAAGCGTTCATCTTTTCGAAGCATTTTTCGAGCAGCGAAATAAAGGTCTTTCGCGCGAGCAGTCTCGAACTTCATCAGTTCGATAAATTGCCAGTTGTAATTACCGGATAACAGGTCTTGCTCGGAGTAATGAAATCTCCGTAAGTCCTCTAATGGCAAATAGATACGGCCTTTCGCTGCGTCGCTTTTTACGTCCCTCAGTATGTTCGTAAGTTGCAGCGCATAGCCTAAGTTGGCTGCATATTCTTTCGTCTCCTCGTGCTTGTAGCCAAAGACTTCGATGCAGATCAGACCGATAATACTCGCGACGGCATAGCAGTACTCCCTCAGTTCATCGAAGGTTTCGTAGCGGTCCCGGACAAGGTCCATCTCCACCCCATCGATGAGCGTAAGAAGATATTGCTTAGGGATTTTGAATCGAAGTATGACCTTGTAAAGATTTTTGAGGATGGGGTGAGTTGCTCCCCCCTCGTAACAGCGCTCCACTTCCCTTCTCCACCAGCGTAATCGTAAACGCTTTTTTTCGGCAACGGCCTCTGCGCGCACGGTTTGGCGCAACTCGGCCTCATACTCGGGAATGACGATGTCCTCATCGACCAGATCGTCCGTATATCGGCAAAAATCGTAGATCAAATACATTGCATCGCGCTCGTCGCGCGGCAATAGCGAGAACGAGTAGAGAAAGCTACTCTTCTCCGCGGGCCGAAGGCTGACAGTGGATGCTGCGCTGGTCATAAAAATGGTAACAGCAAATGAGTCCGCTAAAGTCCTGTCTGCCCGGTCTCCGCCCGGGATTTCGACAGAAGAGCGGCAAGCACGATCGCTCGCCGCTCACGAGATGAGAGCTTTGGACGGGAACGTGCTGTTTCCCCGTCCATCGCTCGTATTTTTCGAAGCATTAATTTTGCGCCGTGCAGTACCGCTCGCAATTCATATTTAAGTCTTCCATTCACCCGTTCCGGAAGCGAACTGCTATTAGCAAGCAGTCTCTCGATCCGGTCACATTCATAGAGTACTAACGCACCGGCGTTCGATGAAGTAAGAATTTCTTCAGCAGAATGTATTCCAAATATTCGATAGTCCTCTTCTGGGAAATAGCACCGTCCGTTTTGAAGATCGTCTTTAGCGTCCTGAAGAAAATTAAGAAGTTGAAGTGCGGTACAAAGATCATTCGATAACTGTATTCGCTCTTCGTCCCGATATCCGAAGAGTGCCAGCACGAGTTCGCCCACTGGCTCGGCGGACCGGCGCGTGTACCAGTGCAAATCTTCATACGTCTCAAAAGTGACATATCCTTTCGCATCAAACTCGAAGGCATCGAGCAATGAATACAATGGCTTGACCGGAAGACTGAACTTTGAGATCGTATGTTGCAAAGCGAGAAAGATGGAATCGGAAGGAAGTTCGCCGGCAATGGCTCGGTCCAAATGCTGGCGCCACTCTGCGAGCAGCCGTAATCGCTCTTCAGGTGTACGGCCGGACTCATCGGCGAAATCATCCGCCGTCCGCATGAACGCATAGAGCGCATAAATAGATGGACGGAGCTTTTGGGGAACGAGGAGCGACCCGACCGGAAAATTCTCATAATGCCCGCGCGCAATCTGTTTGCAACGATCGTAGGCTTTGAGGAGGGCGTGGTCTAAGTGGCTCATGGTCAATAGCAAGCCTTCTTCTAATTATTTAAGTTCGCTTTAGAGATTATTTTCTACAATGAGCTTTCTGCCGAACACTTTTGCGAATATTCGTGGTTTAGTGACTTCATCGCCTAATTTCAAAATTGTCCAATAGAATGCAAATTTTTCTACAAAGAAATCTTCTTCTGCTTTCAGTTACCGCTGCACTCATTATTGCGGGATGCGGCGAGAAAAACGATTCGTCCATTCCGACGCCCAACGCGACCGTCGATCTTGCGATCGGCGCTACGATTTCCGGGACGATCAAACTCGATGGAGCTTGTCCGCAAGATCCATCCATTTCCAGTTCCGGAAATGAGGGTTGCCATCAGGGAATGGTGACCGAGCAGCACTGGGTCGTAAACAACGGCAATGTGACCAACGCATTCATCTATATTAAGGATGGCCTCGGCAATAAAATTTATGCGGCGCCGGTTGCTCCGGTCGTGCTGGATCAGCGCGGTTGTATTTATCGGCCGCACGTCATGGGTTTGGTACTCGGCCAAACCTTAAAGGTACAAAACAGCGATCCGACACTGCATAATGTACATTTAGTTTCTATGACGGATGGCGAAAGTTTCAATCGCCCGTTCCCACCGGGGATGCAGCCTTTCGAGCAAAAATTCACGTCTACCGGCATTATGAAGTCGATCAAGTGTGACGTTCACGGCTGGATGAATAGCTATGTCGGCGTACTTCCCCATCCATTCTTTGCTGTTAGCGATACGAGCGGCCATTACGAAATCCGCGGTATTCCTCCGGGAAATTATACGCTCGAACTCTGGCATGAATCGAGCAAAGGCGCAGAGCAAGCGATTGTGGAAGATCAAAAAATTACCGTTGGAGCGAAAGATACGAAGACGGTGGATTTTAAAATAACTGCGCACTAAATACCCCCTCCCCTTACCAAAGGGGAGGGACGGGGAGGGGTTATCATGGGCACTATCTACACAAGAGCAGATATAAAAGGAGTGCGGCGCCGGTTACGGTACGATGCAACGCGCGCCGAAAAAGTGTTGTGGCAATGTATCCGAGAAAGCAAAGTAGCCGATTGCAAATTCCGTCGTCAATTCAGCGTTAATCAATATATACTTGATTTTTATTCACCGGAAGCTCGACTCGCTATTGAGGTCGATGGAAGCAGCCATGAGACGGAAGCTGCGAAAGCAAAAGATAAGATACGGCAAAACCTGATCGAAAACCTCGACATTGAATTCCTTCGCTTTACGGACAGTGAGGTGCTGAACACTGCCGAATCGTGTGTAAAGATAATCGAGGCAGCTGTGCGCCGGCGCACGGATGAATTCAATCGGGTGGATTGGTACGGAAAGGAGAGAGGGCTATCATGTTAGGATACACAACCCCTCCCCTTCCCTCCCCTTTGGTAAGGGGAGGGCGTTTGTTTGATCTCTCCCATTTGCTTAGAGGGCGTTTGTTGATGGATGTTATCCCTCAATATCACCATTGGTGGCTGCCCGACGAGGCATCGAGCTATGCATCGCAAATTGACGGCACGTTCTATCTTATTCTCTGGATCACCGGCATCGTTTTCGCGCTTTTTGCGATTACGCTTGTCGTGTTTCTCATTCGGTATCGGTATCGCGAAGGAAGAATCGCACACTTTACGCGCGGGAGTCTCCGTTTAGAAATTATTTGGACGATTATACCTGCCGTGATACTTGTTTTTCTCGCATTCCAGAGCGAGGCATTATGGTCGGCAATAAAAGACCCCAGTAAATTTCCGAAGAATGCGAGTATTATACAAATTCATCCGCGTCAATTCCAGTGGGATATTGCCTATCCTGGTCCCGATGGAATGTTTGGAACGAAGGACGATATTAAGACTATCAATGAACTGTATCTCCCCCTTGGGCAGCCGGTACGCATCGATCTCGAAGGGCAGGACGTGATCCACAGCTTTTTTGTACCGGAATTTCGAATCAAGCAGGACGCTGTACCGGGTCTTCCCACTTCGGTTTGGATCGTCCCGACGAAGCTTGGCAAATACGATATTGCCTGTGCTGAACTCTGCGGCCTCGGACATTACAGCATGAGAGGGACCGTTTACGTGATGCCGAAAGACTCGATCGATCATTGGCTTTCATCTCAAACCGCCATAAAAAAGTGAGCACTCTGCCCATAAGCGAACCGAAAATAATTCGAAGTGAAAGCCAGGGTAGCTTTTGGTCGAATATTTTCTCGCTCGATCATAAAACAATCGGCAAACAGTATCTTTTTACATCGCTCTTTTTTCTGCTCGTAGGTGGCGCCCTTGCGATGATGATGCGGCTTCAGCTTGGCTGGCCGGGACATCATTTCGGATTTCTCAACTGGATTTTTTCGCAGCGCGTTGTTGCCGATGGCATTATCATGCCCGATTTCTATAATGCGCTCTTCACCATGCACGGGACGTTCATGATCTTCTTCGCGATCATGCCACTCTTGGTCGGTGGGTTCGGCAATTATCTTATCCCGCTTAAAATCGGCGCGCGCGACATGGCCTTCCCGCGCCTCAATATGATTTCCTATTGGCTTTTTCTTACGGCCGGACTCATCATGCTCTCGAGTTTTTTTGTCGAAGGCGGCCCCGCTGCAATGGGATGGACGGCATATCCCCCACTTTCGGACGTGAAAGATTATACCGGAATCGGCGCAGGAATGAACCTGTGGCTGGTTAGTTTGCTCATAAGCGGCATCGCTTCCGTACTTGGCGCGATCAATTACATTACGACCATCGTCAACATGCGCGCGCCGGGCCTTACGTGGTTTCGATTGCCGCTGACGGTTTGGTCGCTCTTTATCGTCGCCACACTCCTGCTGATCGCCATTCCCGTTTTGACTTCCGCCATTATTTTGCTGCTCTTCGATCGCACCGTCTTCACGAGCTTCTTCGTGCCGAATGCGGTCGGCGACCACACCGGCGGCGGCCAAGTCCTGCTCTGGCAGCATTTGTTCTGGTTCTTTGGGCATCCGGAAGTTTATATCATGATCCTTCCCGCGATGGGAATTGCCTCCGATGTCCTCAGCAATTTCGCGCGCAAACCGATCTTCGGGTATCATGCGATGGTCTATTCGATGCTTGCCATTGCCGGACTAGGGTTCTTCGTGTGGGGGCATCACATGTTCCAATCGGGCATGAACCCATTTCTCGGGACGAGCTTCATGGTCTCGACGATGGTCATTGCGGTGCCATCGGCGATCAAGACGTTCAATTGGCTGGGGACGCTTTGGGGCGGCAATTTCAAATTCGATACGCCATTTCTGTTTGCGGTCGGATTTGTTGCGATGTTTGTGATCGGCGGTCTATCGGGAATTTTCGCGGCATCCACACCGGTCGATATTTATTTTCACGATACCTATTTTATTGTCGCGCATTTGCATTATGTACTCTTCGGCGGATCGCTGTTCGCAATTTTTGCGGGCCTCTATTTTTGGTACCCCAAAATGTTTGGGCGCATGATGAATGAGCGGCTTGGCAAAGCACATTTCTGGACCATGCTGCTTGCATTCAATGGCGTCTTTTTCCCGATGCACATACTCGGCATTGGCGGGATGCAGCGCCGCATTTATGATTACATGCAGTTTCCGCATCTCGCACATTTCCAGCCGCTGAATGCATTTATGTCCATCTGTGCGTTCATACTTGGCTTTTCGATTTTGCTTTTTCTTTTTAATTTTTTCTGGAGTATGAAACGCGGAAAACTCGCGGGTCCAAACCCCTGGCGAGCAACGACTCTTGAATGGACGGTTTCTTCGCCGCCACCTCACGGGAATTTCGCGGAAATACCCTACGTTTTTCGTGGGCCTTATGAATACAGCGTGCCCGGGCATGCCTCGGACTACTGGCCGCAGAACGAACCGCCCTCTGGCAAGGATGAATTATGAATGATGAACTATGAAAAAAACGCTCGCTGCTTTTAACCTCCATACTAACTCCTCACAAAAAACAACGCCGAAGCCGCTTTATATCTTCGCTATTGTTACCGCCGTCTGCTGTTATCTGCTACTGTTTATCGGCGGACTCGTGACAAGTCACGCCGCCGGGCTTTCCGTACCCGACTGGCCGACGAGCTACGGTTGGAACATGTTTACCTTCCCGATGAAAGATTGGGTCGGTAATATTTTTTATGAGCATACCCACCGGCTGTTCGCATCGTTCGTAGGATTTCTTATTCTTTCCCAAGCAATATTACTACAATGGAAAGAACCTCGTCGCTGGGTGAAACGTCTGGGATGGCTTGCGCTTGGTGGAGTGATATTACAAGGTGTGCTCGGTGGTTTGACGGTACTCTTCTACCTGCCACCGGCTATTTCCAGCGCGCATGCGGGGCTTGGGCAAGCGATGTTTTGTATCACGCTTGCGATTGCAATGGTGACAAGCAAAAAGTGGGACGACAATGTTAGCAAACGTCCAGCGCCCCGGCGATTCGATATTCGGACGCTCTCGCTAATAACCGCCATTGCTATCTTTTGCCAGCTTTTAATTGGCGCGGTCATGCGGCACACGTTTTCCGGCCTCGCGATTCCGACATTCCCATTTGCTCCGAACGGAAGTCTTATTCCGGAGTTTACCTCTTTCGGAGTAGCGATTAATTTTACACACCGGGTCGGGGCAGCTGTCGTTAGCCTTTTCATATTTGGATGTGCGCGAGCAATTTTTCGTTACCATTCGAAAGACCGGCAGCTTTTTATCGCAGGAATGCTCTCCGTCTTTTTGCTGGGAGTGCAGATCATGCTTGGTGCTATTACCATCTGGAGCAAAAAAGCAATTACTCCGACGACGCTGCATGTTTCCTGCGGTGCCGCTATTCTTGGTACAATGGTATTCATTATGGTCCGCAGCCGACATTTATTTGCTGCACTCAACACTCATCGGACTTATGCAACCGAAGGGACTAATGCAATTGCACCATTAGTTTCTATTGCGAAATAAGAATTAAATGGAAAACGTTCTACATCTTGATTCCGGAATTGGAACGCCCTCGTTCAACTGGCGGCAACTGCTGCGCGATTTTTATGATCTTTCGAAACCCGGCATAGGATTTTATTCGCTGATTACAACGGCTGCGGCGTTCTGGCTTGCATCGGCCGAAATAAACATCCCGCTATTGATTCATACCATCCTTGCAACCGGGCTTGTGACCTGTGGTGGAGGTGCGCTCAACCAAGTGATCGAAGTGGAGGCGGATGGGCAAATGCGGCGTACGGAAAACCGGCCGCTTCCCTCCGGCAGAATTCCGCTCATGATGGGGCTTGCATTCGGGGTTGGTGCCTCGATTGCCGGCGTGCTTTATATGCTGATCTTCGTCGGAAGCCTTGCCGCGATGCTTTCCGTTGCCACGCTGGCGGGATACCTTTTTGTCTATACGCCTCTCAAAAAGAAAACCCATCTTTCCACTTTGATAGGCGCATTCCCAGGAGCATTTCCGATCCTTATCGGATGGGTTGCGGTTCGAGGTTCGATTGACATGCGGGGCTGGACGCTATTTGCAATTTTATTTCTGTGGCAAATCCCACACTTTCTTGCCATTGCATGGATGTACCGTAAGGACTATGCGCGCGCCGGATTTCCGATGCTCACCGTCGTCGATCCGGAAGGTTCGCGTACCTCGTTTCAAGTGTTGAGTTATGTGCTTGCGCTTATTCCAGTCAGTTTGCTTCCGACCCTTCTACATATGACTGGTCCAATCTATTTTGTCGGTGCACTCGCAATTGGCATTGGATTCGCGGTTGCCGGAATTCGGACGGCTGCGCTGCGGTCGAATGCAGCCGCCAAGCAGCTTCTTTTTGCGTCCATCATTTATCTGCCGGTGCTGTTGGCACTAATGGTGTTCGATAAAATTTAATTGAATGACGCTGATTAATATTGATTAAGAGATAATGGACTGTCAATTTCTAAACAAGTAGACTTGATCTATTCGCGGCTAATTCGGCGGGGTTTGACAGTCCATCAGTGAAATCAGCAAAATCAACGCAATCCAGGTCCGTAAGCCAGTTTCTGGTATAAGCTTATGTCGGAAATACTTTATGAACAGCCCGGCTTCAGAGCCGGCAGCACGCATCCGGGCAGCGAAACGCTGATCGATAACAGCCGCTTTGTGTTTTTAATTGGGCTTGCGGTCGATGTAATGCTGTTTGCCGGGCTGATCGGAGGGTACTTCGTTTTGCGTGGTGGCACGCAAGTGTGGCCACCCACCGATTTGCCACATTTGAATAAAGAACTGATTGGATTGAGCTCGATTAGTCTCGCATTAGGCGCGTTTTTTTTAAGCCTAACCGTTCAAGCGCAAAACCGCAACGAACTGATTCGTATGCGGGCGTCGCTGATTATCTCACTTATTTTCCTTACTGTCTTTCTCGGTATGAATGCGATCGAATGGAAAAATTTGCTTACCGGTGGACTTCAAGTTCGGACGGTCTTCGGGGGTATTTATTTCCTTGTCACGGGAGTGTTTCATATTCATATCCTTGCGGGAATGTGCTATATCTTGCTTAAGTATAGGCGGACCCTTCGCTGGAAATACTACACCCGTTCGACGGTCAGCATCGCGCATCTTTCCTACTTTATGTATGCGATGCTCATTGTCTGGTTAGGCATTTATGGCGTGGTGTATTTATAGCATTGCAGGATTTATTATAGCTTCTTTTTCGCACTCTCTCACGGTAAACGGTGTTTGCTGGCTGTCGATTTGAATACAGCCATGAATTCTCGTTTTACTCAGCAGCTTCTTTGGAGTATACTCGTTGTTGCACTTATTCTAATTGGGGGATTTTCACTCCTGAACTGGACCCACAATAATTCGAAAAAGTTGGACGATTTCGGCCCTGTCCCGCAATTCTCACTTACAAACGAGCATGGGCAAATCATAACGCTCGACGCATTTAAGGGACACGTGTGGGTCGCCGATCTTATCTTTACACATTGTACCAGCATTTGCCCGATGCTGACATCAAAAATGTTTGCGCTACAGCAAGCATTAAAAGACCAGCCTGACGTGAGGCTCGCCTCGTTCAGCGTGGACCCAACGCACGACCGTCCCGATACGCTGTTGCGCTATTCGGCTATGTATCGCGCCAATACAAAGCAATGGTCTTTCCTGACGGGCGCCGTCCCAACTATTTATACGGTCGCAAAAATGGGCTTCCATTTACCGGTCGATTCCGTTGGCGGCGAACAAACGACTCCCATCATTCATAGTCCTCGTTTCGTGATCATAGATCAACATGGTCACATGCGAGGATACTACAATGGAGCAGAAGCTGCATCCCAAAAGCAAATTCTTTCCGATATTGAAACATTAAAGGACGAAAGTCAAGAATGAACATCCACGATCTTCCGGCAATTAACGCAGCGCTAAATGGAACGAGCGCTATTCTATTATTTGCGGCGCGAAACCGAATCAAGCATAAGGCAGTCCGTCAGCACCGCGCGCTCATGATCACTGCATTTGTTACGTCGATCTTATTTCTTGTTTGTTATCTGGTCTATCATTTTAATGTTGGGATCATTCAGTTCGGTGGAACGGGTGTGTCGCGTCCATTCTATTTTACGCTGTTGGGAACGCATACTATTCTCGCGGCTGCAGTGCCGGTGCTAGCGACCATGACGCTCATTCGCGGGCTACGAGCACGATACAACAAGCATGTTCGCATCGCAAAATGGACCTATCCAGTCTGGATGTATGTCAGCGTGACGGGAGTTGTTATTTACTTCATGTTATACCAGTTTTTTCCGCAAGCAATGTGACATGAAATTCCGAACACTAATCCTCACACTGGTATCGATGGTGTTTGCAATTGCCGCTCAGGCGCAAAGCTGCCCCATGTGCAAGGAAAGCATGACGAATGCCGGAGAAAAACTCAGCAACGGATTTTTCCTCAGCATTATGAGCTTGTTTATTTTGCCGTTCGTATTGATAGGCGGTGTGACCGCAATGGTCGTTAAGTCCTGGTGGGTAAAGACTCATCCTGGCGTGCAATTTACTTATGCACGCTTGCTTTCAGAATGGAAGCACCGCGATCAGACTTAAATGCGTAGCCGTTGTGTAATGGCAGTCAAAAGATGGTCTGCATCCCGTTCGAAATGAAATTGATCGAGAGCAAGAGCTCGCTCGTTCTCTCGAAGTAATTTATTCCCTGCTATTTCGATGGCTTTTCGTATTCCTGCCTGGACCGATTCCGCTTCATTTACATCCACAAACGCAATCCATTCCTGGTCTGCGAATAATTCGACTACTTGCTCAAGTTTACTTGAAACAACAGGTAATCCGGCCATCATATATTCGAAGAGCTTACTGGGCAAAGCAAGCTCGTAACTTTTGGAAATCGGCTCGATAAGAGAAATACCGACATCGCAGGCAGCCGCGATCTTCAGCGCCTCTTCGGATGGAACAGCGCCCGCAAAATGCACTCGGTCCTTAACGCCTGTTTCTTCCGCAAATTCTTCGAGCCTTTGCCGGAGAATACCCTCCCCCATCAGCAGTACCTGAATCGAAATCAGCGCCTTACTACTCTCGATTAGCTCTATCAATCCCCTTCCTTCCTGTAGCCCGCCAACATAGACAAGCACAGTGGCATGGGGTAAGATTCCGAAACGGTCGAGCAACGAACGGTCGCGAGTGAGGCTGGAATCGCGCCAGGGAAGATTGCGAACAAGGATGGGGGACGGTAAAAAGCTATGCACATCGAAGATCGCTTGAATATCGCGCGGCCCCGTAGTAACAATAATATCGGTGACGGCAAGTCCTCGCCGTTCGAGCCTGCGCCAAATCCACTTGGCAGCGGGCTTCTTTATTACCGTCGGAAGTTCGGTATACACCTCACGTGCATCGTAAATAAGAAGACGAGCCTTCTTATGCCTCTTCAACCATGCTGCCGCGGAAAGCGAATACAAATCGCACGCAAGCACAACATCCACGCGTCTATTGCGAACCGCTTTCGCAAGCGTTCGGTGATATTCAAAGAACCGACGGGGACCGCGTTTTACAGTGGACTTTACCGCAAGCAATTCGACGTTCCAACCCGATTGTTCGAAAAACCGGCGAAAGTTTTGGACACGGCGATCGGTTGCCGTATTGCCGAAAAAAAGTAGGAGAATAGACCGCTGTTCGTCCTGCACGTTACTTAAGCATAACGCTTGTAAAGCGTCGATCGGAGCACGCCACGGGCATCGAACTTCTCCTTGAATTGAATGAGACTAAGCGCCGGTGTCATGGGATTTTCATCACTGGTATCCTGTGAGACGCCAATATCCACAAAGTGAAAGCCGTGCTCCTTCGACCAACGCGTGACCTGGTCCATCAGCAAATAAATAGGCCGGTATGCGTCGAATGCGTATCGAAGCATGTGATAGAATATAAGCGCGACACGATTGTTGGCAATGAAAAGCATAGAGCCTGCAATTGGCACGTTATCGATCCTTACAAGAAAAAGCTTTATCAGGTCGGGCACGAGCACTCGAAGCGAATGAAGTTCTTCAAGCGTGTGCGTGGGCTTCACACTATACTTAGCCTTGTTTTCGAGTAAGATCGGATAAAACTCATCGATCATTCGGCTCAGCGTTTCGGGAGTGGATTCCTCGATCCAAATATCAGGATTATTTTTCTTTACCCGCCGGATATGCTTTCGTGCTGTTGCTTGAAAGTAATCAAACGGTAGACCTGATTTATCCAGATCGATCGCATGAGAAATATAATGACGTTGATAATGATAACCCCGATAGAGTAGCGCAAAGTCCAGATTTTGTGTGAGCACCGGCTGATAAATAACAGGGGCACTTGTTAAATAAACTTCCTGGATGCCGGTCGTCCGAACATATTCTTCAAACGCTGCTACAATATCGAGCGCGGTCTGTGCGCTAATGTCTTCCGTCACAAACGAGCCATAGCTCGCACCGAGTGGAGAATCGAATACATGCTCTCGCAAACCGCCCGACAGGACTGCGACTAACCGCTCGCCCAGAAAAAACAAGAGATGATGAAAATCGAAGCGTCCATCTGGATGATACCCGAGAAACTGCTGAGTATGGAAGGCGGTGCCATTCATGGAACGATGAACGAAGGCATCCCACAACTCCGCATGTTCTGTGGCACAATAACGTGCCACCCGAACTCCAGAATTTGAGATAAGGGCCGGAGAAGGACTTGCGTTAAGGGCCAGCGACGAAGAAATAGCCCGAGATGCGGACTGAAGCGGGACTGTGCCCTCTATTTCCACCTCCTTATTCCGCATTTTTAATTCGGGCGAGTTCATTTCGAAAGGAAGTAACAATTAAAGGGCACGAAAATTTCGCTAAAGAGGGTTTAACCATGCCATTTCTATATAATAATCAATTGTACGTGAGCATTTTAAAAATTGCCTCGGTCGCGCTTTCCTCGATCATGCTTGCAGCAGTCCTCAGTGGCTGCTTGACCGCCGATAAAAAAGAAGTCCATATTAACCTGAATCCCGACGGGAAAAGCGGGTCGGGCACGATCCTGTTCACCGGTATCTCTTCAAGCCCGGGCGATAGCGATGAAGTCATCAAGGAAGATTTCAGCACGCTGATCGCCCAATACTATCAGGGCCGCAAAATTGAAATGGACAACAAAGGAATGAAGAATGTTCACAAGCGGCTCTTCAAAAAGGATGGCAAACTCATGGGCGAAATCACTTTCGATTTCGACGATGTGTCCAGTCTCGGATTCTTTCGCTATAAAAATTCCGGACCGTATATGTTCTATACCGTAGCCGAAGGTTTTTTCACCAGCGGCCAGTATGAGGCGAGCAACGGATCGTATCTTGGCGAGAAAATGCCAGTAATCTTTTGGGACCCTCAAACGGCCATCTCGGACGGGCTTTATTATACCATGTCGCTCTCGACGCCGCAGGAGCCGCGCAAATCACTCGTCCCCGAATTCGATCGCTGGCAAAGCAAACAACGTTGATGCATTGCGCCTATTTTTGTGTGAACGATTGCTTCCGCAGACTATGTATTCATAGAAATGATATCCTATGATGCCAATCGAATTCGTCCCCTATCTTGTCCTTAGTTTTATTGTCGGGATAGCTATCGGCTACTTGCTCACGCGCCGGACAAAAGCGCGAGTTCGTGAACTGGAATCCGAGCTTGCTTCGTATCGCCAGCAATTGGAATCGGTAAATAAACGTCTCTCTTTAATCGACGCGGAGAACAGCAGGCTAAATAACGTTATTCGAGCACTGGAAAGCGATCGTGCACGGTTAGGTGAGAAAGCCGATCAAATTCCTAAACTGGAAAAAACAATCGACGCTCGTGAGCGGACCCTGGAAGCGGCCGATAAGACACGCATCGAACTTCTTGCCGAGAATGCGAAATTACATGCTACTCTCGAAGCCGAACAAAATAAATTTGAACAACTACAACTGGCACGAAAGGAACTCGCAAATCAATTCGAAAAAATCAGCAATGATGTTCTCACCTCCAACCGCGAATCGTTTCTTTCGCTTGCAGAGCAGAAGTTAGGGCAGTATCAGCAATTAGCCAAAGGGGATCTGGAAAAACGGCAGCAAGCCATCGACGAGCTTATTACCCCACTCCGGACTAAAATCAAAGATTTCGAGCTAAAGGTCGATGAAGTGTATCGAACGGAGGCAGCGGAGCGAAACTCACTTCGTGGTGAGATCAAGAATCTGGTCGAACTCAATCAACAGATCAGCAAAGAAGCTTCCAATCTCGTGCTTGCGCTCAAAGGAGATACAAAAAAGCAAGGTAACTGGGGCGAGCTTATTTGTGAAAAAGTGTTGGAGTTCTCCGGGCTGCGCAAAGGCATTGAATATAAAATCCAGGAAAGCCATCAGGATGACGATGGCCGCCGCCGTCAACCAGACGTAATCGTTTATTTACCCGATAACAAACATATTATTATCGATTCGAAAGTCTCGCTCGTTGCATATGACCGCTACATTTCCGCTGAGACCGACGACGAGCGCAGCACCGCCCTTCTTGAACATATTACGTCGGTAAAAAGACATGTCAAAGAGTTAAGCGATAAAGATTACTCCTCTCTTCCCACGCTTGACTCGCCCGATTTTACATTGCTCTTTATGCCGATCGAATCATCGTTTGGCTTGGCAATACAGGCCGACAACGAACTCTTCGCGTATGCGTGGGATCGGAAGATCATTATTGTAAGCCCATCGACTCTGCTTGCGACTTTACGAACAATTTCCTCTATTTGGAAGCAAGAGCGCCAAACGAAAAATGCGCTCGATATTGCGGACCGAGCGGGAAAAATGTACGACAAATTCGTTGGGTTTATCGAGGACCTTATAGCGGTCGGTAAAAAAATGGGAGAAGCCAAGGGCAGTTATGACGATGCTATGAAGAAGCTTTCCTCAGGCTCTGGAAATCTTGTTCGCCAATCGGAACAATTGAAAGACATGGGAGCGAAAGCTACCAAGCAATTGCCCGCGCAACTGCTTGACCGTGCCGTAGATATTCAGGCTGCCGAGATCGTAGCAGCCGGTCCCGAAGAGGGTCGTCTGCTCTAAGTCATAGCGAGTTTCGGAAGCTCGCGCATTATTCCATCTTCTGTTTCAACTGATCGATC
>DASZLH010000171.1:0-10176 GCA_035552495.1 Kapaibacterium sp. (SeqCode)
CGAGCGGGAATGATGTAACAATCGAAAAGGCCTGCCCGCGATAAAACCCCATCGAGTTCACGATCAAGGGACTTGTCCCTACATTATGCATATGAATAACCGTATCGAAGGACGGAACGCAGCGCTTGGGGGGTATATCGAGCCGAAGCTCTTTCGAGGCAAGTCGAAACCCTCGTGAAGAATCGAGCATCGGAGCGCTCGAAGGAACAATGTCTGCGTAAAGCCCACGAATATATCCGTCGTGTTTATTTCCCGAAAAATCATGGACGATGGGCGACTCCGTTTCATCGTCGAAGGAATAGTAAAGGACAAGCCCCGAATCGTTGCCGGCTAGCGTATGAAATAAATTTGTACGAATTGCAGTGAGCGAACGCGGAATATTCCAGATGCGAAGTTCGTCGATCGAACCTATCCAACTCGTTCCGAGTGCGCTCGCGCCGATGCGAAGACTATCGATACTGGAATCGAGTATGGAGATTGTGGTCCGAACGCTGGCAACTTCAAAACTATCGATGTAAAAATAAAGGCTATCGTTAGGCTGAAACACTAACGCCAAATGGTGCCACGTTTCGATCGAGTCGATCTGTGGCGCATAAATTCGGAGATTCTGAGAACGATGCACCGAGCCAAAAAGGACAGAACCGGTATCGGCAAACAGGCCGAAGAACGAGACCATCGAATTTCCTTTATCGATAAGGGCAGCCGCGTGGGTGAAACTCGATCGTTTTGCCCAGCACTCGATCGTGAAACCGTGCGTAAGATGCAAGGCCGGGGCGTCGGGTACGGCTATGTAGGATCTCGAACCCGCAATCGAAAGCATATTGCGAGAGCAACTCTGCGCGTGCAACATATTTGGAATGAGCAACAGTACTGCCAGCGCTATAACGCATCGTTTCCGATGCCTCATGCGAGCAGCCTGTCCTTCAGTCCAATATGCTTTCATTCGTAGCGTGACCTAATGAACGTATAACAAATTATTTTTCATCGTTTTCGATGAGTGCCCGAACGGTTCGCGATAGTACGCGGCCTTCCGGAATGGAATTATCGAAGAGTACATCGCGTGAGCCATGCGACTCGACGAGCATCGATGGGGGATCTTTACCGATCTGGTGCAGTTCCGCCGAAAGCATTTCGGCAGCCCTGGAAACGCGCTGTTGCGCAAGCCGATCGTTAAACGCATCGTCACCTGTTTTATCGGTATGGCCCGTCAGCGTTACCTGGCTCGATACATTTATCGAATGGGCCATTGCTTCCACAATTTTATCCGACTGTTTCTTATCGAGTTGCGATGAGCTGTAATCGAACAGGATCAGACTGTACCGTTCGAGTTCTTTATCGAGCGACGTGTCGCTTTCGTGTTTCGTAATATCGTGCTGCTCCTGCCGCAAATGGATGACGCCATTAGCGCGCGCCGTATCTCCGGTGCTATCGATGACGGTAAAAGTGTAGGTCAGCGAATCATGGCGGCGGGGCATCGAATGATCGTCGAGCGTCCAGAGATATTCGCCGGTCGCACCACCCGTGAGCGCATTGAATGATTGTAATACTCGACCGCCTTCTTTGACAAGTATAGTCGCCGATTCAATGCCCGCACTCGTCACTATCTCAGGATTGAAACTGATATGTGGCGGAGTTGCGATACGTTCGATACGTTCGGTCCAAAGCGGAGTGGTAAGCTCAGGAGAAGAAGGTACGATCTCGACGCGACGGTTCTCGGCTTCGCCGAATGCGTTGTGATCGTCCGATGGAGCGTCTGGCAGCCGCCGGCTGCGAAGATGCATGCGATCGCTCGCAATGCCCCATACATCGTGTAAATAACGAGCTACCGATTCGGCGCGTGCTACAGAAATTGGATCGCTGAGCGTGGAATCTCCCGGCGAGTGTTCGCTTCGTGTTCCTACGAGTGTGATGGCGGTACCGGGATTATCGCGCATACGATGGCCCAGAATATCGAGCACATGATGATGGATTTCGAGAGCATTGGCGGTAAAAAGATCTTTCTCATTAAACTGATCTTTCGATTGCACCGTCTCCCGATGATAGCGCGCCGGAATTTCGGCCGAACCATCATCGAAAAAAACATAATGCAGCATCGGATAGACTTCGGTGACGTGCATGCGTTCGACCGAAAGGACGGGCTCGGCAATCTCTCGACCATCGTCTTCAACTCCGAATGCTGCAATCGAAACTTTGAGCATTGTATGCTTTTTCGATGCTTCCGGTGTAGGGGCTGGCGTTGGTACACGCAGTAAACTGTCCCAATTGGCAAGCGCAGGTTGTGGAGGAAGTTCTTGCTCTTCATTTGGCGGACGATACACAAGGCTGAGCGAAGCGCCGACAGGGAAGATCCTCCATGCGCCTTCAAACCGCCCGGTGGTATTCGTTACGCTTGTAAATGGGAGCATGACATTAAACGATGGCCGAAGTGCCAGATTAGGTTCGAATCCTATATCGTAGCTTGCGCCAATTTGAACGCCGTATTGCAATGTATGTACCTCCGAGAGATTGCCGCTCTCGATCGTGCGAGAGGTGAGCGAATTCTCGGCATAGACGGCTTGTGATGGCGATAGAATATTTTCTGTTTCGCTATACGAATGGCGAATAAAATATCCTGCAAATGGTCCCGCGGAAAGTGCAAACCGAGAAAATAACCGATAGGTGAGCATCTCCGAAATACTCAACATCCCAAGCGATGCATTGAAATAACGCTCGCGGTCGATGCCAACATATTGGCCATTTAAGTACGCGAGAGGTGACTGTTGAGTGGGATTGGCGGAAGAAGAAAAATTGGTTGAAAGATTTGCATATTCGAGTTTACTTTCGAGCGACCAATTGCCATTCAGGAGCCAGTCGATACCAGCGAAATAACTTGGCATGCCATCCGAACCATGCGTGAATACGCCGCATTGGTACGCGCCATCGTACGCGAAGATATTCGCCGAGCTATAATTATCGGAGAATGAAATACCGCCAAAATAGGAGATTAGATTCTCGCGATGCAATGGTTGCGCGCAGATCGGGACCGCTATTCCCCACACGAGGACACAAGTCAAAAGTGCACTCGCGTATGGTACACGAGCGCAAAACATTTCCTCGCTTTTAATCCTACTCACTTCGCTACTCATAGCAAAATTCGGAGTAGGCAGGACAGATAGCAATCAGGAATTACAAAGGATGAACTACGAAGAGGGAAAATTCATACCTTCATTTCCTCATTGCTTCAAGACGGTCGCAATTGTTTCAATACGCGTTCAATGATTGGCGCTCCATCTTTTGTGTATTCGCGCCATGGTAGCAGTAACACTTCCAACGATGCGAATACTTATCGTGCCGTTACCGAATCGTTTGGTGACTTGATCGTTGCCTTGTTCACATCCATTACACCCTGCCGGCTTAGCGTTTGGACGGGCACACTCGCGTTTTTCATGTCGAGAGTGGTCCGGGAATTTGCCGCAACATGCGCCTTTGGAATCAGCGCATGTGCCTGCCGGTTTTTGACCGGAGAAGCCGCAGGACGAGTTATAGTATGCAAGGCATTTATGGCCGGTATTGTTTCATCCGATGCCACTTTTTCCGTGCGATTGCGATCGGCGTTGCTCCCGGTACTTGTCTGCTGGATAGATGGATGGGTATTGGATGCACCGCCGGTGTGAGATCCGGTAAGGTTCAGGAGTGTGGCAGCCGAAAGAAAGCCCAGCAGAAGCCCGGTCCCTAACGCGAGCTTCGGTGTACGGACCAGGCCCTGTACCATCTTCCACCAGGGACGATCCAGCGCAGCCTCTACGACAGGCGAGGCCAGTCCCTGGTTTTTCGGCGATGGAGAAGCCGATCGCATTAATTCCTGCTCGATGAATGGCGTCATAGCGGTGGCCGAGAGTCCCAACGCAGTGAGGGTCCGGTTTCGGACCTGCGCGACCGAACGCAAGTCATCTTTATCCTGCCGGACAGCCTTCATGAGCTCTAAATGCGAACGAAACGCTATGCGCAGTTCATCCGAGGCGGCAAGCGAGATCAGGAAGTTCTGCTCCTCACCGGGCGACATCCTGTGCTCGAAATAGCGTGTAATCTGTTCTTCCTGTTTCAGTCCCATAACATAGTTGGCAATGATGAACGATGAGTTTTTTCACAATTCATCTTTCATAATTCATAATTGCTAGATATAGCTGACGGGATCATCGGTCTCCCCGAGCCCGAGCCACCCTTGAATAAATTTTTTGAGCCGAAGCCGCGCGCGATAAGCGCGGACTTTCACATTCATCTCGTTCGTGTTCATAATCTCCGCAATGTCCATGAACGACATTCCCGAGTATTCGTGGAGCACGAAAACTTCTCGCTGATCGAACGGCAATTTATTGATCGCGCGGAGCAATAGCGATTGTATCTCGCGCTGCGACGTTTGCCGCGTCGCCGATTCCTCCACGAAAAGCTCGTTCGCTTCGCCGAGCTCACCCCGGTTGCTGCCATGTGCCTTTTCGATTCGAATCAGATTCAGGCACAGATTTCTCGCGCTTCGGAATAAGAGTCCCCGAAAATGATCGATGACGATCGATTTCCTTCGCCGAAGTTCGAAGACCCGAGTCCAGATTTCCTGAAACGCATCCTCAGCGATAGCATCGTTATGGAGCATTCGCTTGCAATAGAGCAAGAGTGGCGATTCATATTTCGCGTATAGCCGGATAAACGCTTCATCGCTTCCCGAAAGAAAATCCGACACAGCCGTCCGGTCCGGATCGATCGATTGCGTTACCGGCAGATCGCTTTCGATTCGAATATCATCGGTATCTAACGACGAGAGAGGCGCTTCGAAAATCGAGTCTTCCGAGCTGGACACAGCTTCTAATTGGAAAAGCTCACTAATAGACTCACCCGGATTATTTGGCGAAAACGACTCATCCCGCGCGATTTTACGCTCGGAATTTGTGGCTATCTTCTCAAAACCGCCACTTGTCGCCAATTTGGAAAGACCTGATTTCACGGATTTTTACTTATCGTAAGCCCATCGGCACTATAAAGACCCACGAACCGACCAAAGGTTACAGGTAGGGACGCAGATTTCCTAATATTTTTTCAAATATCATCAGGTCGAGTAACACCAGAAACGATACGCGAGAAAAATTCTGAAAACTATTTTCGATCAAATTATATAGTGCGGTGTCAGTTATAAATTCATGAACTGTGGCGAAGTATATAGACTTACAGGTTTTGGGGAACTAAAATATCGGAAATTTCCGAGACGCCTTGAAAAAAATCTGGAAAACTATTTTTGGATCACCACCCGCCTCGTTAGCACGAATCCATTTTGCGATAAACGCAAATAATAGACGCCCGATGGAAGCTCGCGGACATTTAGTCTGCCGGGAATATCTTCGCCCCATAACGCTGCGCGGCCCAGAGCATCCGAGAGTATGTAAGCGATGACGCCCGCGTGGTGGGCGCCCACTGCGGCGCCACCCAATCGGACGGTGATCTCTGTTTGAGCCGGATTCGGCACGATGCTCTCGATGGTGAACGGCGTGCCGGTCTGCATGAAGTGCTGGAGCGTTCGATCGCCGCAGAGATAAATATAGCTAAATTCCGCGCCGGAATCATCTACCGATGCAATGCAGTCCGGCGAAAGACCGGACGGAGTATCGAATGTGATATTCGATAATGTCAGTGGTGTCGTCGAATCTTTCGTGAGATAGACCTGGAAGGTCAGCGTGCCGATAGTATCCGATAATGGAATTGGCGAAACAGTAAAGCTCTGAGTCATCATACTATCGGAAGAACTGCTATTTATAAGCGCAAGTCCATTCTCGCTTAAATAACTGAGTATATCGTCATCGTGCATAAGATCGAAATGTAGCGCGGAAATCATCCCCGGTGTGGGAGGCGAGTCCCAATTAGCAACCAGATAAAACTTGATAATGCTGCCGTCCGCCGCGCTATCGGTTTTTAGTAGCGACAATGTGAGGTGTACCGGATAAACGATGCTGGTTGTAAGAGGTATGGTTTGCGTTGGTTGGCCGCTGTTCGCATCGCTGGTGATGGTGAAGTTGCCACTAATCGAAAGCGGATGCCCGCTCGTATCCGGGGTAAAGAAAATCTTCTCTTGAACAGAATCTCCCGGCGGAATCGTAATCGGATAATTCGCATCTGTCCCATAGGACGTATTGATCCCATGCGACGAATCGAACTGCCCGCTAATAATATGCAGCGTATCGCAACCAGTGTTCTTCAACCAGATAACGGTATCTCGCTGCTGGCACACATACACTGCGCCAAGATTGGCGCTGTCCGGCGAAGCGGCAAGCGCCTTTACTCCATCGCCGACATTTGCCACAAGCGCGATTGTAGTATCTTTCGTCGAATCGGTGGCGAGTGATGTGAAGTGCAAATTCAGTGAGCCAGCGTTCGCACCCTTTTGTGTGTGCGGTGTAAATAGAATGCGGTACGTGCCGCTCACATTAGGAGCGAGCACGGTATCGCCCGAAAGAAGCAAATATCCTTCACCAGCAAGCGCGCTCGATACGCGCAGCGAATCGCACCCGGAATTCGAAATCGTTGCCGTCAGTGTATCGAGGCTACAGAAACCAGTGACATTATTTACCGACTGCGGCGCGACGACAAGAATACTCGATGTGCCGACGCCCGATACCGGAATACTAACGACGCGGCGCGTCTCGTTGCCATGACGGTCGTGGCCCTGCAGCGTAAGCAGCGCACTCCGCGAGCCGTTGGCAAGCGGATGAAAATAAAGCGTGTAGCGCGTGGTGTTGTTCGCGCCCAGGAGAAGCGGCCGATTGGTTGCAATCGAAAAATCGGAATCGCCCGCGACCCAGGCTGTGTCCACCCTCATGCTGTCGCAGCCCGCGTTGTAAATCGATACGAGGAGCGAGTCGGTGTTGCAAAGCGAGACGAGATGGAAATTTGCGGAGTCCGAAATCGCCAGCGGCTTCGAGCCATTCCATACGCCCGCAGCGTGGAGATCGACCGTGAAATCCCGCGTGATGCTATCGGCCATCGCGCGGAGCAAAATCGTGCCGGCGAGTGGCACCGTATCCGTTGGAACCGCGTGAACGTGCAGCACGATCGAGCTATCGTTCGCCAGCGTGATGGGCAGCGAAAGCTGCGTGACATCGAATCCATCGGCAGCAAGTTCTTCCGCCGTGATCTTGAGCGGGCCGCCGCAGCCACTGTTTGTAATACGAATGGTGGTATCGCTTCCAGTACAAATATCGACTGTGCCGAAGTTCAGCGCGCTGCTCGCAATTGAAAGTTTCAGAGAAGGACCGACAGAACTTGCGTAAGCCGAGAGCGAAATAATCGAATCGAACGGAGTCTCCACGCTATCCCGAATAATGCGGCCATACAAATGCAGCGTGCCCTGCGCCGCGCCAGACTGATGGTCCGGGGCAAAACGAAGGTGCAGCGAATCGCGGGATGCGAAGCCATTCCATTGCGTCGGAAAGGCAGGCGCGCTCACAACCGAAAATCTTCCATCGCCCACGACGCGAACGGAATCGAAATGATAGTCCGCCGGCGTGCAGCCGCAATTGGCAAACAGGATCGAAGCAAGCGCGGTATCGCACGAGCTAATCGTATCGAAAGCCGCCCGCGCGATCGTCAGCGTATCCGCCGGAAGAGGGATCGTCCCATCGCCGCCATCCGTCGTCATCCAAACGCCGTAGTTCGACGGAGAATCGATATAGCCGAATGCAACTACCACTGCGCCATTGCATTTGGAAGGGACCATGAAACGAGTATCTCCACCGCCTGAAGGTCCTCCAACTGGTACATTCGTCTGCGCCCGATCAGTGGTGCGATAGAATCCTGAAATCGTTTGAATATAGACCGCATCCCCGGCTCCTTCCACATCGCCGCCTCCTATAGCACCCACGGAAAATCTTCGCCACGTATTTCCAAAATCATTTGAAACGACGCCTACATTGCCAGGCCCTTCGGGATACATATAATATGTCTTCGCATTTTTTTGGCAATAGATGCCCCAACTATCCCATCCAGAGTCAGCACCGTTGGAAGTCGTGTATGGCCTTAGCAAATGAGACCATGTCTGACCACCGTCGGTAGTTCGATCGCCATACGTACTTTGGAATCGGTTCTTATTTAGTTGTCGCTCTGATACAGAGACCATTCCTCTCTGCGCATCTTCGAATGCAATCCCACCGCCGCCAACAATAAGATTACCTGGCGATGCTTCATAGACCGCATTCCATTGCGCGGAGTCCTGTAAATCGATCCAGGAAAGACCTCCGTCCATCGTTCGATGAATGCCATTATGTTCTATATCATTGAAATAAGCGCCCGGCAAAAAATTATCTTGGTAAAATGTAAACCAGCCATTAAGACTGTCGCGCATAAAAATGGTACGAATCTCACCGGATACTCTATCGAGAAATGGAGAATTGCTCGGTGTATTCCATGATAATCCTGCATTCGTAGTGCGAAATATAAAATTTGAAGACGCATGTTGCGTGCTACCATCTGTGGTAGCTGCAATAATTCCATAATCACGGTTCAGGAAAAAGCCCGACTCAAACCACGATTGAGGTTTTATCATTTTCCAATGAGTTTGGCATCGAACATTGCCGATCGAGATCGAGTGAAGAGTGAACGCAACAAAAACATTGATGAAGAGCAGCAGAAGATTTCGACGGAGGGATCGGGATTGTACCATAACACTTTTATCCGTTATCGGAATAAAAAGCGAGGAGGGAAATAATCATTCCCCTCCTCGCAAGTGATACTATTTCACTATCAGCATCGTTTTATTTACTATCACGACTCCCTTCGGGAATTCGATCGTGTAATAGTAGGTGCCCGATGGCAGCTTATCTCCTGTATGACTTACGAACTTAATGAATAACTATTCATTTGGATTCTTCGCTCAACCTTTCCATTCTCCAGATGGAACACGCGGCCGGCTTGCTTGGCGAGATCGTGATTGTGGGTCGCAAACAACTTAGATTCTTTTTTTGAGGTGCTATCGTTTTTAGTAAGCTCACCTGTCTCTCTTAGCGCCGAATCGAATACTTTTGCGCTTTGCCGGAGCTTTCTATCGTAGGGTCTCGTTTCCCATCCCTTCCAGAACTACTTCGCGTTAACCAAAGATTTTTTTAACAGCCATGACCAAACTTTTTTTACTTGCCAGCTTTATACTGGCAGCGGGACTCACGTCCTGCTCCAGTTCCAAACAATCTTCTAACTCAACGAATACTTCCATGACTCAACCATCCCCCTCAGCCGCGGAACCGGCGATCGTAACCACTCCTTCCGGGCTTCAATATATCGACAATGTCGTCGGTACCGGTGCCATGCCTGCTCCCGGGCAGACAGTATCGGTCAATTACACCGGGAAATTAACGGACTCGACCGTCTTCGATTCGAATGTCGATCCCAAATTCCATCATGTCGAGCCGCTCGAGTTCAAAGTAGGGCAGGGGCAGGTGATTAAAGGATGGGACGAAGGACTATCGACGATGCACGTCGGCGGCAAACGTCACCTCATTATTCCATCCGGCCTTGCGTATGGCGATCGTGGCTACCCGCCCGTCATTCCTGCAAAAGCCACACTCGTCTTCGATGTGGAATTGCTTGGGGTGAAGTAAAAATTAAGAATTAGGAATTAAGAGTTAAGAATTAAGAATGAGAAAATTATTCTTTTACATTCTTAATTCCTAATTCTTAATTTCTTCAAACTACTCTTCGGCCCTGGATGATCCGCACTAATACGACGATGATCGCGATGATAAAGAGTACGTGGATGATCGTTCCGATACTCCAAATCGTAAAGCCGAGTATCCAGGCAATGAGCAGTAGTATGAGTAAAGTCCACAGCATAGTAGTAATTGTTTAGTCTGTGATGAGGTCCGTTAGTTTATACGGGCTTGCGACCGGAAATGAGCCGTACGAGCACCAGAATAACTGCCAATATCAGTAAGAGATGAATGAGTGCGCCGGCTACATGCGTCGCAATGCCCAGCACCCATAATACGAGTAAAATTGCGATAAGAGTCCACAGCATAGTTGTTGCGATAAATGGTTTAGACGAATCGGCGTGTTTCACCGGTTTGTTTTCATCAGCGGCGCAAGTGCTGCTAACGAAGGATAATTTCTGAAGGAAGTCTCAAGAACCGTACCACTTCCGGGGGCAAATATGAAATATGAAGTATGAAA
>DASZLH010000172.1:0-3884 GCA_035552495.1 Kapaibacterium sp. (SeqCode)
GGCTCCGACTCGTCGCCATTGATGAGCAGATATTTTTTCTTCTCATTCCCTTTGGGCATAAAGCTCCACTTCATGCCAGTCGGGAATGCCGCGCCGCCCCGGCCACGCAGGCCGGATTTCTTCATCTCATCGATGACAGCCGCGGGCGCCATAGAATATACTTTGCGCAACGCATCGCTATAGCCGCCGTGCGTAAGATAGGTATCGATATTTCGAAGTCCCGCAATATCGGGAAGGACCAGTTTAGGAGTGTCGGACATTTTTATCTTCTGGTTTTCTTTTTAGTTATCGAACTAAATACATTTTTTTCGTAAGCTTCGCCGTCTCGCCGTTATCGTCGGAAGTAAACACGAGCGAATAGGTATATTGTCCGCTCGGATAGCCGGTTCCATCGAACCGGACAAAGTAATCGCCAGCCGGTTTCGATTCATTGGTAAGCACTTGCACTTCCTGTCCCAGCATATTGAATACACGCAGCACTACACGGCCATTTGTCGGTGTCGTATAGCGGATTTCGGTCGATCCGCTAAATGGATTCGGATAATTCTGCTTGAGATCGAGTCCATCCATGAGCTGCGTCACCGGAAACGGGGCCAACGCTAATGCACTCGTCACGGCGGCACATAGCACGAAGCACAGAAGTAAGACGCGGCGCTTACTCTTAAACATCCAATTCCGGCGAGATGCATGCTCCATGGTTTTGCGAGTCCCAACTATCGTTCAATTACTATAACGTAATAAACAAGGAGGCAATCCCAATTATTTTTTGCATGTCCCATTTCCATGACCTGAAATTCAGGGATGCGGTGCAATAGTTGTCGCGCCAGGAATGTTACAGGAATTATGGGGGAAATTCTCAAAAAAAGGCTAAAAATGTCGCGGTTCGAGTCGCCAGAGCAGGAAGCACTGCTGGCACTGATGGTTACTGCGAGCGAGTTGCGAGCTAATATGGACCGCACGCTCTCCGAAAGCGGGATGACCGGCGAGCAGTTTAATATTCTGCGAATTCTTCGGGGCGCAGGCGCCGAAGGCCACCCATCGGGCGCAATCGGCTGTCGTATGATCGACCGTTCGCCTGATGTAACACGACGCATTGACACGCTCGAGAAACAGGGGTACGTCGGACGCGAGCGCTCGACTGAGGATAAACGCGTCGTCCACGTTCGGATTACAAAAAAGGGCGAAGATCTCCTCGATACCATCGCGCCCAAATTGCTCGTATATCAAAAACAGGTCACTGCGAATCTCACCGAGACCGAGCTGCTTCAACTCTCTGCTCTATGTGAACGGCTCATCGCAATGCAAGACGATCGTAGCGAACCCTGTAATTCTTAATGTTAATCTCTCACGACCTTTCTCTGTCGTGAAGCATTTTTCAGCAACATTTAGCCAAACTCTCCGTTCCATCTATTGAAATAGTTCTTTGCCTTTAATATTCTCCGATAACAACTCCTGCTCTTGATGACGTTATGCTGAACCTCAAACAACTGACTGCCGCAACAATAATTATGGGTGCCTTTTGCATTGCCGGTTGCATGCAAACGGCTCCCGCTACCTCTCCTTCGGACCCCACCGGCTTTAACCCCAACGATCCGGCATTTGCCGAAATTGCCAGTAACCCGGCGACCTCGTCTTATTATACCGAGCCAATGATCTCGTATGGCTCGCCGGGCGATGGCCTTAACTCCTACGATACCACGAATACCTATCTCGCTTCTTTTTCCCCAACTCAAGCCTCCGGCACTCCAACGGCAGTCGCTTTAGCGGTTCAAAGCGCGACGGAAACATTGATGGTCAAGCCCGGAATTATCGGAACAGGAACGGCTGTCGCTTCCGACGGATCGAAACACGTAATGGTCTTTGCACTATCGCAATCAGACGCCGCGAATGTACCGGCGACGATTGGAGGCGTTGCAACGGAAGTTCGTGTCATTGGGCGCGTCCATGCGCTCGATGTGTATACCGGGACGTACCGTCAGCCAGTGCCGTGCGGAGTAAGCGTTGGAAACTCGCGCGAGAATTCCTCCGGCACGATTGCGTGCGTTGTCGTCAAACATGGCATTCGATATATTCTCAGCAACAATCACGTACTCGCCCGCGAGAACAATGCGGTCATCGGCGAACCCATCGTCCAGCCCGGCCTTGCCGATAGCTATGGCGCGCCGACCGGACAGATCGGAGTGCTCAGCGCCTATAAAAAAGTTAGTTTTACGACCACCAATGAATTCGATGCAGCCGTTGCCCGGCTCACGGAAGAAAATTCTTACGATGAAGCCGATCAATTCTCGCCCAGCCACAACTGGGAAAATGCGCAGGTCGGTATGGCCGTTATGAAAGTCGGACGCACGACCGGTCTAACCTCCGGCACTATTGCCGCGACCGATGTAACACTGAAAGTCGATTACGATAATGGCGAGACGGCGACATTCGTCAACCAGATTTATATTAACGACCCGAATTTTATTCAGGCCGGAGATAGCGGTTCGCTACTCGTCACGCAAAATGGAAATCATCCGGTAGGCCTCTGCTTTGCCGGCGGTACCGATGGCGCATTCGCAAATCCCATCGGGCCTATCCTCTCCTATTTCGGAGTACAGATCGCCGGGACCGATAATTAAGGAAGCTCCGATTAAGTGTCATCCTGAGCGTCATTCGTCTGACGAAGGAAGGCGAACGGAGTGAAGAATCGCGTGAGGATGATGTGAGACGCGATTCTTCACTTCGTAAATCTCCGCTATCGCTGCGATCCACTTCGTTCAGAATGACTTTATTATCTTCAAGGAAATCTCTGACTCACTCTCCAAAATCTTCCCAATATTTAGGATTGGTCAAAAGATCTCCTGGTCCCTTAAGTATACCACTAAGATGTTTAATCCGATCGTACGGAGTCTCCCCTTTCGGTCGAGATCGGGATATGCCGGGCCTCTTGGGGTGCTTCGGTTTCGTTCGCGTACCGGCTCGGTTTGCCGGACGTTTTCCGGGTTTCGTGGCTTTTGATTTCGCTTCCATATTTATTCATAATGGAAGAAAGAGTGAGTTCGTTTCCAGGAAAATACCTCTTCTGATTGCAATTAGCGATGCTGATGCGAACACCGCTTATTAAAGCGGCACTCGATATTGCCGAGCGGTTGTTGCAACCTATTATGATCTCAAAAATCTTCTCGTTAACTGTCCTCCTCCTGTCTATCGTGGTCCTTCCTGAGATAGCTAAATCACAGAGCGTGCATGAAAAGACAACGTCTTCGTTCTCAATTCCAAAAGATGGAACGGTCTTCGTCAATACCTATTATGCCACCGATTCATCGGGCGCGCTCGTTCCAAAAAGCGTTGCCGATCCGGAAATGAGCGATGACACGCAGATCGTAGTGCGTACCGGTATTCGAGCATATGGAAAATCCAATTGCGTTGCTACGACCGGACCTGCTCATCAGGATACTAATTATATTTCCTATGCGAAGAATGGCGATGTGTGGATCATCAATACGAATCACGCACAGAAGTGGACCTACTTACCCTTCGGACTAAAACCCGGCAAAATTTTGAAGACCTCCAATAAGGCAGATACCGGTACGGTGATGGGCCGGCATTACGATATGGTCGATCATGATGAAACGCAGGTGCTGGGCCACGACACAGTCACGATAGGAGACAAAACGTACGATTGCATTAAACTGCAAATCGTCCATTACTTCGAGTATGAGGATAATCAATATGCCAATGCCGAAACGTTTTGGTACGCTCCGGCAATCGGCTATTTTCCACGCCTTAGTACAGGCTGGAATGTCAGTTATTTTTTAAATCAGCAGGTGAAGAGCTACCGTCCAACGCTGCCTACTGCACCGTAATTTTTCCAAACTCCCCGTCGCTTCCTCCATTCGGTCCGG
>DASZLH010000173.1:0-22588 GCA_035552495.1 Kapaibacterium sp. (SeqCode)
ATTGTTGCCGGAAACCCCAGCGTGAGCATGTGACGCGAGAAAATAATTATGGATATACTGAGAATTCCGAAAATCGTGGAGCTGACAGGGTTCAATTTTCCGATCGAGACCAACCGCGAAAGATAATAGCAATACCAGACAAGTGTTAGTCCCGTTAGCAAATCGTATCGCGTGGAGTGTGTGGCCCACAAAAATCCCTGACTGATAACCATCAATCCTACGCTGCACGCTGCAAGGATTGGGACAACGTCGAGTTTTCGAAGAATAAAATAGAGGCTCGCAATGAGCATCAGCCCAAGTATCGCCGTGATTGTTCGACCGATTTTAGCTAAATCGGTTATAGGGAAAACTATATTTCCCGAAATCCCATAGATCAAAGCGTCAAGCCACATGCTTCCTGCGAGAACACCATCGGTCCGTGCCGGCTGGCCGAACTGTTCGGGATACTGCATCACACCGTGCATGGCCTGGTTGCCAAATTCTCGCATCAGCCAGGTTTCATCGCCTCCCCATCGAACGGAATCATAAACAGGGACAGTATAAAGCGAACGGAGCTGTAATCCGTATATAATAAGCACGGCAATGAGAGCGAACAGCGAGAAAAAGCGGGACGGCCCGCGATGGAGCAGCAAGGTAAAAATTAATGACTATTGAAATAGGAAACGCTGATCGAGTATTAACATGTTGCTCCAGCAATTCATCAATATAATTTTTCGTGACGCCAAGTCTATCGCCCGAAATAGCTGCCGAGCAATACCGAAGCGCGAAGTATTTCCCTTCGCTCGACGGATTTCGCGCGATTAGTATTTTGGCGGTTGTTTGGTACCATGTTCCGGAGTTGCGTCCTTATTGGCAGACGGGCTTTCTTGGAGTGCATTTATTCTTTGTTATCAGCGGATTTCTTATTACGACGCTCTTGCTTCGAGAGAAATCTGATTACGGACGCATTTCACTCCGCAACTTTTATGTCCGTCGCACTTTACGAATTTTCCCGGCCTATTATCTGACGCTCGCTTTATTTCTTCTATTCTGCCTGTTCGTCCCGGATTTGCGGCGCGAATCGTTAGAGAATTATCTTCATAATCTTCCATCCTTTCTTACGTATACCTCGAACTGGTTTGTCAATCCTTGGGCAGTCAGCAGGGTTGTATTTGTGGCGGCATGGTCGCTTGCGACTGAAGAGCAGTTTTATCTTTTTTGGCCGTGGGTCATTGCATTGAGTAAGCGGTGGTACACCCCTGTCATTGTCATGTGCCTTTTGATCGTTGCAAATGAAACGGTAAAAATATCGGCAGGATACCCGTTTTTCCTTTCCGGTTATGCATTCCCGATCATTGCCATCAACAGCATTTCGACCGCTATCTGTTTCGGATGTTTGCTCGCATACGTGTTGGACCGCAAACGAAGTTTTCGAATGGCCTGGAAATTTCTTGGACAGCGGTGGAGCGCGCCAGTTTTTGTTGCGATCATGTTACTTGCTTCGCTGGTACCCAATGAGAACTCGCTTGAAGTTGGAAGAATGTTTTTTATTTGTATTACCATGACGCTTTCCGTCGGGGCGTGCTGCATTCGAGGCAATACACTGCTCGCTCCGCTATTAGCCAATCGCCCCGTCCGATATATCGGTACGATCAGTTATGGTATGTATCTATACCATGCGTTCGGTATCAATCTTGTGGACCGCTATATGGCGTTTGTAAAGCAGTGGCCGATCGTTCATTTTACGGCAGTGGCTGCGAGCACCGCCGCTATCGCAAGTATCAGTTACTGGGTTTACGAGCGATATTTCCTTCGGCTGAAAGCAAAATTTACCGCTCACCCGCGAGTTGTTTCGGGTGTTCCCGAAGTCGCGCTTTCGACCGATTAAACACGAGCGTCGTTTAGTGTATCACCACGATATTTTTTTCCGCGCTGTTTCTCCCGTCGGAAAATACAGCGCGATAGATGCCCGCCGATAGATGCGATAGGTCGAATTCGAGATTTGTTGGCTGATCTGGATTTATTTCCGTGGAGGTGGATAGGACGATTGCTCCTCGTTGATCGTAAAGCCGGGCCGTCATTACGTTCTGCTCATTGCTCGTAATACGAATCGTTGTAATATTTCCGATTGCTGGGTTAGGCGAGGGCTCGCTTACATCAAATTGCGTTGCATTAATTTGTTGCACCGACGCTCGCGGTAAGATAATAGGAGCATTCGAGGGACCGACACAAGCAAAAACATCGCCATCACTGGCGTTAAGGCGGGGTTCCGTCCACGCCGCTGCGTAGGCCCCATTCCATGCATCGCTGCCGATATAGTCTCCGAGGAAATCATAACCGTTAACCGTCAGCGAGGTTGGATCGAATAAGCTTCCGAGCGGTTCTAACTGATTGGGTGTTTCGAAATTGCAGCGCACGGCACGCGAGTTCACATTTTCGATGGTATCTTCTTCCGAACTATAGAGCGTGATGTATGTCTGTTGGTCGACAGGATCGAAGCTAACCCACGGAAAGAAATGATCGTTACCAAGCATCACCCTCGAGCCGATTTGCTTGGGCTCGCTCCAGGCCTTTCCATCGTTCGTTGAAGTGGTTGCATATTGAGCGGCGTCGCCATTGTCGTCAAACGTGCCATAGACCGCGAACAACTTATTGCTGGAAGGATCGACATCGAAGGCAACATACGGAAATGCTCGAAAGCCATTGTATCCTTTCAGGCCGTTAACACCGTTTGTATTCGTTGGGTAATCGTTGTAGGACGCGATAGGATATTCTTCGAAGGTCGATCCACCGTCATGCGAAACGATCATACCGTGAAAATTCGTACCGGACGTATCGCTCGAGGAACTGGAAGCGAAATAGAGCGTCCCTTTGCTACCGATGCGAAGCAGCGCAAAATATCCATAATTGGACGCAAACTCCGTCGGGCTCGACCACGTCAGGCCCTGATTGTCACTGTGAGAAATAAGGTATGTGACGGTCCAATCGGAAAAATCAAAATGAGTCCAGGCAATATACACACGCCCATGATAGGGGCTTTCAACGCCGCGATCGACTGCGATCGTCGGTTTATCTTCGAGTGTGCTTAGCGAAGAGGTATCGGAGACTGTGTTCCCCAGTACCGGATTGCCCAACGTCCACGTCTTCCCGTTGGCACTGTGGGCGACCATAAGATCGGATAGTCCCGAAACGCTGCCAATAATCAAAAAGGCATAGTAGAAATTTCCGGCATCGTCCGAGACGAGCATCGGATCGCCGGCTGCTGTCGCATCTCCATCGACGACTGTTGGAAGCCGATAGGTTTTCCAATTTATGCCCGCATCCGTGCTCAGATAAGCTGGCATTGAGAGGTTGTACATCGCCTCATCATTTGCTCCGGCAACAATGAGTTTCGAATTCTTCCGGTTGATTGCTATGCTGGTCTCATTTTCGTCCTTTGCAGTATGACTGACATCCCAGATTTTCGAAGTATCCTCCAGTACTTCGAGCGTGCTCTCGGAAGTCGAATTGTTTTCGAGGCCGAGCTTCCGCTCAATTCGTTGATCGATAATTCGCTCGAAGGCATCCGATCTGCGATACAGCTCGGCGCCATGAGGGTACTTCGATAGCTCTTGTTGCAGCTCGCTTCGAAACACTGCAGGGTCAATGGAACGAGTCGGATTTGCTATCTGACCCATCGCACTCACGGTAAAAAAGCAACTGAAGACAACCGCGAAGAAGATTTTCATACCACAATCGGGATTGGAAAAAGCCGAGAAATTGCTGCCTCTATAAAGACCCGGCAAGGGTAAAAAAGTAACAGCTAAAACGATAAATACTCAATCTTTCTGGTTTTCTCACAAAAATGCAAATCGGACTTATCAGTCCTAACGGATAAGTCCGATTTTATAATTTTACAGCCTCAGGTTCCTGCCGCGTAGTCCATCGAGTAAGCAAGTTGCTCTTCGGTGAGCTTGTCGCAATTCAGTCAATAAGGTCTTACAGCGATAAGCATCGGAAAATGCTTCGTATTCAACGTTGCGAATTCTTCACCTGAATGAGACGCGGTGGCTGCAATTAGAGCATCAGCAATCTGCAGATCGTGTGATTTTGAATACCGCTTCAGATACTCGCCGGCAAGCGTTGCAATGGGTTGATCCACGCTATAAATTTCGACAGTTGTCAAGAAAGCTTGAAGTTCCGATCGTTCTCGGTCCGTTCTTAGGCCGGCAAATAATTCGGCAATCGATACGACCGAAATAGAAAATCCACTATCGGAAGATTCAAGAAAATGTATTGCTTCTTTCTTTCCGCGAAGTGCGTCGATCAAAATATTTGTATCGACAATCATTCGTCCCAGTTCAATTTCCGAGAGCGGCCAAGTTCTTCGAAATCTGGAAGGTCCGTTCTATCCTTCCACATCCCGAATGCGCGTCGGCGACGTTCAAGAATCTCTTCGTGGGAAAGCGGCTCTTTGATATACGCATTTACCGCATCGACAATGATTTCTTCTTTTTTCTTCCCCTGCTTTGTTGCAAGGGAAGAAAGAATACCGTCCACTTTTTCGGGCAGCGTGATTTGAGTTTGTACCATAATTCGAAGCTGAGTTTACGTACCGGCCGCGTAGTCCATCGAGTAAGCAAGCTGCTCTTCGGTAAGCTTGTCGATCGAGACTCCGACCGTATCGAGCTTGAGCGCGCCTAAATCCTGGTCCTGCTCGGCAGGAATGTCATAGACTAAACCGCGCTCCATAATTTCCTCGCCTTTATCGACTTTCGCAAGGCGAAGCTGACTGAGGAATTGATTCGCAAAGCTCATATCCATAACTTCCGAAGGATGTCCCTCGGCCGCAGCAAGGTTAACGAGCCGGCCCTGCGCAAGCAAATACACCCGGCGATTTCCGCTCAGGAGATATTCTTCGCAATTCGCTCGGATCTGGCGGTGCGTAGCGGAACGCTCTTCCAAATCGGGAATCGAAATTTCACAATCGTAGTGACCCGTATTGGCAACGATCGCGCCGTCCTTCATCATATCGAAATGCCGGCCAATGATAACGTCCTTCACGCCGGTCGCTGTGATGAAAATGTCGCCGATCTTCGCGGCTTCGTCCATCGGCATTACTTGCATGCCTTCGAGCGTAGCTTTGAGCGCAGCCGTCGGCTTTACTTCGGTGATGATCACATTCGCTCCCATGCCCTTCGCACGCATACCAACGCCCTTGCCGCAGTGGCCGTATCCAGCGATGACCACATTCTTGCCCGCAAGCAATACCGACGTAGCGCGGATGACGCCATCGAGCGTCGATTGACCTGTGCCATACACGTTATCGAAATCCCACTTCGTCTCGGCATCGTTGACCGCAATAACCGGGTAGCGGAGCTTGCCATCGGCCGACATTGCGCGCAGGCGGTGAACGCCCGTCGTCGTTTCCTCGGTGCCACCGATGATCTCATCGAGCAATTCCGGAAATTTATTATGGACCGTGAAGATCAGGTCCGCGCCATCGTCGAGCGTCAGGTTCGGATGGAAGTCGAGCGAGCGCTCGATGCACCAGTAAAATTCTTCGACGTTCATCCCGTACCACGCATAGATCTGCACGCCATTGTGCGCAAGCGCGGCTGCGACTTCATCGTTGGTCGAAAGCGGATTGCAGCCCGACCACGCGACTTCCGCGCCAGCCGCACGCAGCGTCTCGATGAGCACTGCCGTCTCTTTCGTCACATGCAAGCAGCCTGCAATACGGTAGCCCGCAAGCGGCTTCGTCTTCGAATACATTGCGCGAAGCTTCATGAGCACCGGCATCCGGCTTTCTGCCCATTCGATCTGCCGGCGGCCTGCGTCCGCAAGCTTCAAATCCCTGACTTTATACTGACCTTCTTTGAAATCCATCTGACCTTGTTTTTGATATTAAAGATGTTAGAAATTCTGGCTCGCGCCGCTAACAGTTACCTGCGTAGCTGAGTTCAAATAAAAGCATTCCATTTGAGCGTAAAAACATTTGTGCGCGTGTGTCGGGAAGGCCTTCTTCCCGTCTTCCTTCGATTCAACGAAAAGATCTGTAAGAAAGGAATATCAAAAATAATTGTGCTAGTGGGAAGATAATTCATGAACTGGTCAGGGCTTCCGCTCATACTATTACTTAGCCGGAAAATTACTTCCACCGAAACCGGAACGTCACCGTAGTGCCGTCATGCGAAGATTCGATGGAGGATTCGTTCGAGAGCGCTTTCAAGAGAAATACTCCGCGGCCGCCGGGGCGGTGCAGGCTCGCGCCTTTGGTCGGGTCGGGAACACAATCGGGAGAAAACCCGGCGCCTTTATCTCGAATGCGAAACATGATCTCGCCATCGCCTACTCGGCATTCGAGCTTGACTTTATTACCACGCGCTTCGCGGCAGCCATGCCGGATCGCATTCGTCACGCATTCGGACAGCGCGAGCAGAACGTTATGCTGTAAATTATCGGGAACATGCGCACGGTCGAGCAATCGGCGCGTCCATTCATGGACATGCTCCAATTCGTCGAGCGATCCCGGTATTAACAGGTGGTCCACTTGGGCAATGATGAATTATGAATTAAGAATGAAGAATGAAGAAGGAAGAATGAAGAATGAAGAATTGCCAGTAATACCTTTAATTCTTCATTCTCCATTCTTCATTCCATGGTTTTGCCATTCTTTGAAGGTGGCAAGATCTTCGATCAAATCGAGGAGACTTGCCATACCCTTTGGCGAAAGCTCGGTATAGACTTGCGCATAAGAAAACCCCCATGCCGTACTTTCTGCCACAATTTTCCGCACATACTGTACGGTCTCTGAAAAAGATTGTTGCATCCGAACGAAGCCAGCGGCATCTTTTCCTTCTCGCCGAAGGACCCCGAAAAGCTTATGTGCGAAACTTGCGTGAAAGGTGAGATCGTAGAGCTTTTCAGGATGAGCTGAAAACGTATCGAGCAATGCCCGAAGCCGTGCCGGATGTTTCACCTGGGCGGCAAACGGGGATGTCCAGAACTCGTTTGAACCGGAATTTATGGGATGAGGGGGATTGATAGGATTGGGGATTGTCTGAACCGGGATTGATGGGATGAGAAGGATTAATGGGATGTGGGATTTTTAAGATGAAGTTAGATTCGGTTTAATTATTTCTTTTTATTCTCCTCCCGCAAGCGGAGGGGAATATTTTATATTTCGAAATTACATTCTCATAAGCCACCAGTAATTTTCTTGTAATGCGCGACCTGTAATTTTGTATCAAACAAGACGCACAACATCCTCTTACCGGACGAGGTCTCACATCAAAAGGCTGCAGGAATGGACTATTCCTTGCAGCCTTTTGCGTGTGTAAATCAGTTTGTGGCTTCTTCCTGCGTAGCCGGTTCGAGCGACGGCTCCGCATGTCCATTCGACGGAGTAGCGACGGAAGACGATGCCTCCATAAATCCGAGCAGTTCGTTGTGGTAACGCTCCCAAAGCGGCGGTTCCATGTCGGGGACGAGCGCGCGCAGAGCGGCTTCATCTCGCGGCTTGGTCTTTACCACTTCTTCGAGCTGGCGGTTATTGAAAAATGCGAACGGCTTCACCCGTTCCTCGCGGGCGCGGGCATTTCGCCATTTACGGACGGCCTCGAAGACCGGCTTATCCGCTTCCGGGATCTGCGGCTGATAATCTTCGCGCGGCGGTTTTTCCGGGCGTTCCATGCGTTCGCGGGGCTTCTGATCGTGCAGGGGCCGCTCGCGGCGTTCCTGATTGCGCCCGCCGCGCATTTCAAGCTGTTTACCGGCGCGCGAAGGCTGCTCCGAACGTTCGTGGCGCGGCTCGTTCATCCGCAGTTCGTAAGCGATAAAGACGTTCCACGTGCCGATATCCGTATGTTCTTCGTTGGCGGTGCCGCCCGATTTCAGCGCGTCGCCGATCGCCTGCGCGATCGAGGGAGAGGCGGCGGCGTCCGGAGCGAAGGTCGCGGACCAATGCCGGACTACTTTGCCAGCCAGAAATTCGTTGAGCGCCCGCTCGCCCGCCTCATCGCGAATGCGGAATGTTTTTACTTGTAAATCTTGCATAAGACCTGGGTTATATCCGCCGCGGCGGACTAAAGTGTTGGGGATAGACTCTCAATTATTATTCTTAATAATTTGACCGTCCATCCAGTGAATCATTAAAATCAGTGTAATCCAGGTTAGGTTCGACTTATTTATTCGACCGCGCATCTCTTTTACTCCGATCGCACGCCGAGCCGGTGCGCCACGCCGTGCGCCGCTTGCCTCCGGCGGAATAAAAACGTCAGCAGGACGCCCGTGAAAAATCCGCCGACGTGCGCCATATAGGCAATGCCGCCCTGCGTTGTTGCAGCATGTTGGAACTGCGAGGTATAGCCCGAAAAAATTTGCGTCACGATCCAGAGACCGAGAATGAACCACGCGCTCATCGTTACGATAAATGGGAAAAAAATCATCACGCGCACCTTGTTGCGCGGAAACAGTATGATGTAGCCCGCCAGCACTCCCGCGATCGCGCCCGATGCCCCGATATTCGGCACCGTCGAGGTCGGGTCGGCATACGATTGCGCGAGCATCGCCGCGATCCCGCAGAGGAAATAGAAAAGAATATATTTTACTTTGCCGAGATTATCCTCGACGTTATCGCCGAAGACGTAGAGATAGAGCATATTCCCGAAAATATGCGCGATGCCGCCATGCAGAAACATCGACGTGACAACATTGAGATACGACTGCTGCCCCGCAAACAGCCGCGCCGGTATCACCGAATACTCATAAACAAACGCATCGCCATACTGAAGCTCCAGCAGAAACACGACGACATTCACCGCAATCAGCACCAGCGTCACGATTGGAAAAGAAACCCGCTGCGTATTATCGTCACCGATAGGAAGTAGCATAGACGAAAATACGAAATTGCCGGGAGGAATGTCTGAACCTGGATTTTTGGGATGAATGGGATTTTTGAGATTGGAATTCAGTGCCGTTAGGGGCGAATTCAGTGCCGGAAGTTCGAACTCAATGCGGGAGGGTCGAACTCAGTGCCGGAGGCATGGCATATTCGTAGCACCGGCGAAGCAAGCATCGGCAACGATGCGAGCGGAGCCCGGGGTTTGCAGATTTTTTTATGATAAGGCTCCCGGAGGGACGGCATGAATTAGTGCCGGAGGCATGGTGTACTCGCCGCTCAAGTGAAACGAAGCGGAATATTGGGTCGCAGGGTATTTCCATTGCGAAACAATATTATCAGCCAGAAAACATCACTCGTCTCAATGTCATCGAATCGAATGCATCATTGGATGCAGCACGAAGTCAACACCACCATAAGTGATCTTACCTCAATCCAAGTTGTTAACTGTCCCGCAAATCCAATCGGTGTATTTACCATGCTGAGAATCGAACGCGGCTTCTTCTTCGGTGCTTCGTTGGAATTCCTCGCAATTGAACCGACCATCTGATCTTATTAAGCCCATTGCAATAATTAGTTAAATTACACTGAGAAAAGCGTTGGTATTTCTTCCTGTTCACTCGCAAATTCTACGCCCAACTCCACCGGGGTTCTCGTCGCATAACCCGGCTTAATTACGAGCGCCTCTTCCATGTAGTTCCGGAGGTCTTCGGTAGAACCGACATGATAGAAATGGGTCATTGAGCGCAGAACATTACCGCTCCAGCTTTTTGCGATGTGCTCGTTCTTGCGATATTTATTTTCGAGCCACATTGAAAGCGCGAAGCCGCCTTTTAGCTGCCGCGCCTCTGTGGCAAGATCTTCCGCATCTTTCTCCGACCAGCAATTGAAGTAATCAGTGTGACGGCCAATATAGGGAGGATCGAGATAGGCGAAATCATTGCTGTGTGCGGCATCGAGTGCTAATCGCCACGGCATGATGGCGAATTCCCAATCTTTATCTTTCATCTGCTTCGCAATCCACCGGACTTGATTACAAATTTTCGTGATGTATGAGCGACTGAACCGCTCGGGCTTATGCCCAAATGGTGTGTTAAAAAGCCCCTTGCCATTAAAGCGAATCACACCGTTAAAACAGGAACGATTGAGGAATAGAAAATCGAGCGGAGACTTATTCTTATTGAACCGCTCCCGAACGGCATAAAAATGCTCGACCCCTTTTGCCGAAAGCTTCTTGCCTTCCTCCTGCAAAAAGCTTTCGATTTCTTCGACCGTGATGCTCTGGTCTTGAATTGCTTTGTAAAAATTGATGATATGAATGTTTGAATCGCAGAGCAATGCCGACTGCGGAGCAACATTGAATGCGACGACACCCGAACCGAGGAATGGTTCTATCCATCTTCCTTTGCCATTCCATTCGATGTTGGCGAGAATGAAAGGGACAAGCTTCGTTTTGATACCTTGAATCTTAATCGGTGGAACGCCCACTCTCTCAACAAACCGAGGAAGGAATGGATTGATCATGCTATGTTCTTAAAAGCTTTATACTCGGCAAGGTTCCGGTAGGGTTGTTTCGTCAATTCGGCAGCCCTCGCCATTTCTTTTGTCAAGTAATTCATCCAATAATCGTCAAACAACTTCTCGCCCAGCTTTGCGAATGGCCCTTCGCCTTTTACGAGGGCCTCAATGGAATTAACAGCTCCGATATTCTTAGTATTACCGCTGCCCGGATGATCCGAAGCAATCCGATATTTGGGCTGAGCAAAAAATTCCAAATCTTTCACAACCGATGGAATGGATTTAAGCTCTTTGACTGACCATGTTCGGAATTGCTCATCGGTTAGCTCCGTGCGCGAATAAATTACTCCGACGGCATAATGACCGGCGTATTCATTATATGGAAAGGTTATTCCTTTTGATGATTCACGATTCCTGAAATATCCAGTAAATGTGCCAAGCGTTCCTCCATTACACTCTGTTCCGGTATGCCTGTAAGTGCTCTTCAGGTCGACGGCAAATTTCCATCCTTCTTTGTGAACGAAGGTTAGATCGGGATAATGATTTTGCTCACGACATGGGACAATTTCGAGTTCATGTTCCGAGGCCATTGCCTCAAAATAAGGGAAGAGCATCAACTCGATAAGCTTTGAAACAACTTTTGTGTCTGCAGAGATAGTATATATTCGTTCGAAAATGTCTATAAATCCCTTGACAACCCAATCACCCTTAGCATCGAGAAGCGCTTGAGCAAAGCTCTCGACTCTCTTTTGCAAGTTTTTGAGAAACCACTTCTGCGCTTCTTTCTTTGTCATTCTTTTCAAAAAAATGCGAACGGTTGACTCTTTCGCATCATCCGAACATAACGGGCACCTATGGTACGTTCCCAGTTCCTCTGCACTCATCAACTGCGATCATTTTCAAGCGCATAAGAGTTGCCGTTGGTTATTTCGTAAATATCTGTCTATTGCTAAAGTACCTGCAACGTTTTTTCTGCGTCGCTTCGACGGCGATACTTGCAGGAAGGACTACTTCTTCACCCGTGCATTCGCCTTTCTGGGTGGACGTGGGATTCTTCCGACTTTTTTGCTGTCGGCATGTTTGGCTCGGTGTGCCTTTAGGAACTCGCTGATCTCCTTCTTGTCTTCGGGCGTGAGCTTCGAGTTTGCAACTTCGATGTCCGCATACTTCAATTTTTCAAGGTCTATCATTATCGAACTCCGAAAAATATTGGATGACTAATTTATACGCTTCCCGCGAGTCGATAAACATCCGATTGCGAGTGATTCGTTTTGCTCCAAGTGGTTGGGTCGTCTCCCGAAGACCCTCCCCCAGCCCCTCCCGCTGCTGCGGGAGGAGAGAAGAATAAACACTTCCGTAAGTTGTAGAAAAATAATGGACTTGGGGGAAATTTCAATAGGGACTTTCGTAATTCATTGAATTTGTGGAACTTTTATGCTGGTTTTGGTGTTGTATGTCGTGAAATGCCAAATTATATCAAATCAGCTCTTATTGTATTCTCTAAGAATGAGATTCTAATTTTAAGCAGAAATCAGGGGTTCATGAATTTCGGCCCAACACCAACATCAAGTTTATTTGTCCTTAGCTCTAAAAATAGAAAAGCACGCTTCGAAGGGAAGACAACCCTTCATGAATTTCCCCCCAACATCAACACAAAGTATTTTTGATATTTCTGTCTTAGGGAATGGAATGGTGGGTCATGCCATTTTCAGCTTCCACTCGGCGATACGATTGAGGGCGTCGATGGGAGTGAGTGTGTTAAGGTCGAGAGCGCGGAGTTCGGTAGTGATAGCGTCGGCGCGTTCGTCGCTGAAAGCCTGGCGCAAGCGGGCATCGCGTTCTTCGCGTGTGGCGCGCTCGATGAAGGGGATCGCTCGCTGGATATTCGCTTCGGCGATTTCGAGTTCGGTGGTCTCGAGCGATCGAAGAATTTCGCGGGCACGCTCGATGATGTCGCGAGGAATTCCGGCCATGGCGGCTACTTCGATGCCATACGAATGGTCGGCAAAACCAGGTGCGATCTTATGGAGAAAATGGACCTTGCCTTCGGCTTCACGTACTTCGACATTCAGGTTATGGATGCGAGGATATCGTTCGGCAAGCGCGTTAAGCTCGTGGTAATGCGTGGCGAAGAGCGTGCGTGCTCCGGGCAGCGAATCGTGGATGTACTCGGCGATAGCCCATGCGATCGAAAGGCCGTCGAAGGTTGAAGTGCCGCGGCCCAGCTCATCGAATAGCAGCAGGGAGTTCTTCGTGGCGTTGTTGAGGATGTTGGCGGCTTCGTTCATTTCGACAAGGAATGTCGATTCACCGGAAGCCACGTTATCGCTTGCTCCGACGCGGGTAAAGATGCGGTCGAGGATGGGAAAGTTAGCGTAAGAGGCCGGAACGTAGCTGCCGGTATGAGCGAGATACGCGAGCACTCCTGCCTGACGCAGGTAGACCGATTTACCGGACATGTTGGGTCCGGTGATGACGTAAAATTCGAACTCGCCGGGGGAGAACATGACGCTATTCGGCGTAAAGCGTTCGCCGACTGGCATCAGCTTTTCGACGACCGGATGGCGGCCATGCTCGATAATAAATTTACCGGTATCGTTGAATTCGGGACGCGTCCATTTGAGCTTCGTGGCAAGCATGGAGAAGGTCGAGAGTACATCTGCGACGGCGAGCATTTCGGCATTACGCTGGAGCGCGTGGGTGTCCTGCAAAATCCTCGCTCGGAGCAAGTCGATCATTTCGCGCTCGATGATCTGCATTCGTTCTTCGGCTCCTAAAATCTTCGCTTCATATTCTTTCAGTTCGGCGGTGATGTAGCGCTCGGCGTTCGTCATGGTCTGGCGGCGCTCGTAGTCCGGCGGGACTTTTGCCCTATGTACATTACTGACCTCGATATAATATCCGAAGACATTATTGTAATCGACTTTCAGCGAAGTGATTCCGGTGCGCTCGCGCTCGCGGGCCTGGATTTCCATCAGCCGCTGCCGGCTGCCGGAAGTGAGTGCGCGGAGTTCGTCGAGCTCCGCATTCGCTCCATCGCGGATGACGCCCAGATGCGCGATGGTGACGGGCGGTTCGGGCGCAATCCATCGGTCGATCTCTTCGGCGAGCGCGGAAAGCGGATCGAGTTGGATGCTTTGAAGAAGCCCTGTCGAATCCTCACCCGGCCTCTCCCGCTGCTGCGGGAGAGGAGAAGTTTCAATTTCATTCACACGATCGGAGAGTTGATCCAGCAATTGCTTGATCTCGGGCAGATGCCAGAGCGAAAATTTCAGCGAGAGGAAATCGCGCGGGGAAAGAATGCGGGCGCTGGCGAAGCGTCCGAGCAGACGTTCGAGATCGCCCAATTCGCGAAGCTCCATGCGAAGTTTATCGCGAAGTTCGCGGTGCGTCGAAAATTGTTCGATGGCGTCCAAACGGTGTTCGATGCGCTCTTTGCTTCGGAGCGGCCTCGCCAGCCATTTGCGGAGCAGGCGAGCGCCCATCGGAGTCGCGGTTTCATCCATGACGCCAAGCAGGGAAGAATCTTTGCCGTCGGCTTGCAATGGTGCGAAGAGTTCGAGGTTGCGGCGGGTGGTCTGATCGAGCGTAAGGAAATCCCCGGCGTCGTATCGGGCAATATGCGTAACGTGTCCGAGGCTCGTTTGCGAGCGCGTTTCGCGAAGGTAATCGAGCACGGCGCCGGCTGCGATCGTGCCGACGGTGAGGTCATCGATGCCGAAGCCTTTGAGTGTCGCGGTCTGGAAATGCTGCAACAGCAGTTCGCGCGCCGTCTCGAGATGAAAGATCCAGTCTTCGCGCTTGGTGATCGAAGGCTTTCGAGTGAGCGCGATGAAATAGGGCGCAAGCTCCATGCGCTGCGCGTCTTTCCTCGCCACGAGCAGTTCGGAAAGTCCGATCGAATCGAGATGCGCTGCAAGTTGCGACTCCGGAAGTTCGCCCGCGACAAATTCTCCGGTCGAGACATCGGAATAAGCCACGCCGGCTATGCCCCCATGAATGACGATCGCACCGACATACACATTCTTCGAAAGTTCGAGCAGCTTTTCACTTGTCTGAACGCCGGGCGTAACGACCTCTACGACATCGCGTTTGACGATTCCTTTTGCAAGCTTCGGATCTTCCATTTGCTCGCAGACGGCAACGCGAAATCCAGCTCGGATCATCTTTGGCAAATAGGCGTCCAACTGGTGGTGCGGAAAACCGGCGAGTTCGATCTCGCTCGCCGAACCGTTGCCGCGTTTTGTCAGCACGATGCCGGTGACTTTAGCGGTGGTGATGGCATCTTCACCGAACGTCTCGAAAAAATCGCCCATGCGAAAAAAAAGGATCGTCTCCGGATACTTTGCCTTGATGGAATTGTATTGCTTCATCAATGGCGTGAGCTTTTCACCATCTTTGGGAGATTTTTTCGATATTTCCGGTAGGGCCATAATTTTTTTCGAAAGCGTGAACGTGGGATCACAACACAGATCGAAGGGAATTTGGCTTCAATCGTTTGCGAGAAATTAAAATAGTAATAAACCTGGAAAGATAGTTTCGAAATGCTCCGGTGCAAGGCGGTGTCACATTTCTTGCGTATTTTCGTAGTCCGTACATCAAGCTAATGCTAATTCGACCTGAACTCATCGACCGGCTGGCGGAAATTCTCGAAGGAATCGTAATGCCGGGTGCCGAAACATCGCAGGGAGCTCTCCGCCGAGAGGCGAGCGTGCTCGTGTATCATACAGGCCGCTCCAACGGTCCGGCCGGTGCGCCGCTTGCCGGAGAAAGCCCGCTGCTCGAAATTAATCTTATGGAGTCGGAGGACGACGTGTCGGTCCTGGTCGCTTCCGCCCTGGGGATGGTGGAGTTACACCGGATCGACGAAATTCGTCTTCTCGAATCGACCGAAGAAGCAGCATTTTATTGCCATGCGATCCCAGGCCGGCTTTCGGTGCTGACGCTCAGTTCGAACGGCGTTATTCAAGTTTATATGAATATCGACGAAATGCTGGCCGGCCTTGAACTCTCCGAAATCGCCGATGGCGATCTTCGCGCAGCTGTTGCTCTAAAGATATTTTCGGAGAATGCCGAAGTTTTCTCGAATGCGTCGTAGGTTCTATAGATCGAATAGGTCGTATATGATCTATAGGTCAGACGATCTATTGCCATGAAAATATCTTTTTCCCTTACACAAACTTCTGCTGCTCGCGCGAGCTATAGAATTTCCCGAGAGCTTCAGTTATCGATGAAGCAAATGACGAAGCGTGTCGCGGAAGGCGAGCTGCAGAATATTCGCAGCTTTGTACTTTCCGTCATAGCGCTTTCGGACGAGGAATTACTCGAAATTAATACTACTTCGCTGGGCCACGATTGGTACACCGATGTCATCACGTTCGAAATCGAGCGCACCCTGGATACCCTGGAATCCGAGGTGTACATTAGCGTGGACAGGGCCAAAGCGAATGCCCACACGGCGAAAATAACGCTCGAACGAGAGATCGTGCATTTGGTGGCCCATGCTGTTTTGCATCTTGCGGGTTTCGACGACCACGAAGCTCATGCAAAGAAACGAATGAAATCGCGCGAGCGTTTTTACCTCGCTGCGTTGTCTCAATCGTAGAAATTTGAATCTTAGATAACGGATATTCGTATATAAGATATCGCAGGTCAAAGCCCTTTTTTTATGACACAATTCGAAGATCTATCCGAAGGAAATATTTCTCAGCGTGCGGGAAAAGAACGCATTATGGAGATCCTTGTATTTCTTCTTTCGGAAATACGCAGTAATAAGAAATTACTCGATATCGATCTTAAACCGCTATCGCAGCGGGGCTTCAGCCAAACGGAAATTTCCACAGCCTTTTCATGGCTGTTCGATCGCATAGCACTGGATGGAAGCCCCATTGTATTGCCGGAAATTTCCAATAGCGGTCGCGATAGTTCCGACCGTTCTACGAGTCCGTTTCGGGTATATCACGAGGCCGAGCGGTCGGTCCTGACGGTTGCGGCGCAAGGCTATTTGCTCCAGCTTCAGGAACTGGGACTCATTACTGCCGGAGATATGGAAGCGATTATCGACCGCGTTATGGCGGCCGGAGTTCCCACCGTATCACTTTCGGAAATTAAAGAATTGGTCGGGATTATGGTCTTCGATTTCGACGATTCGAACCGAATGGGGAGCCGCCTGATGCTCGGGGTATCCGATCGCGTTCAATAAGAACGAATAGGTAAAAGAGTTTTTTACCAAAACGCGAGTGTCTGGGAAAGACCTCGCGTTTTTGGCTTATTTTGACCGATTTTAATCTGTGGTGGAACTTGAATTGTGTTCTTCTCGTCAGACGGACGAATTTGGTCGTATGTTTGCCGCTTAATTGGCGAATGTTACCGTCAATAGGAATAGTATATTTTAAGAAAAGCAGAAAGTTTAATTTTAATGGCAAAATCATTAGTTATTGTTGAATCGCCGGCAAAAGCGAAGACGATCAATAAATATTTGGGACCCGGCTATATCGTCGAGGCCTCGATCGGGCATATCAAGGACCTTCCCAAGTCCAAGCTCGGCGTCGATCTCGACGATGGCTTTACTCCGCATTATACTACCGTTAAAGGTAAGAAGGACATTATCGATAAACTAAAAACGCTGGCGGGCAAGTCGAAAGAAGTCTTTATCGCGACCGATCCGGACCGTGAAGGAGAAGCCATCGCCTACCATCTGGCCAATGAGGTTTCGCAGAAAAATAAAAATGTTCGCCGCGTGCTCTTCACAGAGATTACCAAATCGGGTGTCAAGGAGGCGATGCTGCATCCCCGCGAAGTCGATCGCGCACTCTTCGATGCGCAGCAAGCCCGGCGTGTCATGGACCGCATTATTGGATACCAGGTCTCACCCGTGCTGTGGAAGGCTTTTATAGGCAAAACAAGCGAGGCACTTTCGGCGGGCCGGGTGCAATCGGTCGCGTTGCGGCTCATTTGCGAACGGGAAGAAGCGATCGACCGATTTCAGCCGATCCCATATTGGAATTTGTGGGCCGATTTTTCTACCGAGTCGACGGAGTTTCCTATTCGGGCAAAACTGGTTTCGGTCGATGGCAATGAGATTCGCAATCCCGAAGGCAGCGCGCAGGATTTAGCCGAGGACGCGAGAAAAAGTTTTATCGGCGATGAAACCACGGCGCGTGGCTATGCTACCGACGTTCGATCGAAAACGTATCGAATTGCATCGCTGATTAAACGCGAGGTCCGCAAGAATTCACCACAGCCATTCATTACGAGTTCGCTGCAGGCGGCTGCCAGCTCCAAGCTGCGTCTCAACCCACGGCGCACGATGCAGCTCGCTCAAAAACTCTACGAAGGTGTCGAGCTTGGCGCAGAAGGACTGACCGGCCTCATCACCTACATGCGTACCGATTCGACGCGCATTTCGCAAGAGGCGCGCGCCGAAGCGACCGCCTACATTGCAAAAAATTACGGTGATAATTACGTCGGAGCAGAACGCAAAGAGAAAAAAAGTAAGAACGCGCAGGAAGCGCATGAGGCGATCCGTCCTACCTCGGCGATGAACGATCCGAAGAGCGTTCGGGCGTATCTCGAAGCGGAAGACAAAAATCTGTACGCACTCTATGAATTAATTTGGAAGCGTTTTATCGCAAGCCAAATGGCTCCGGCGCTGATCGATCAAACGACCGTCGAGATTGAATCCCTGGAGCGAGGCGGAAGCCACTACCGGTTCCGTGCAACGGGTTCGGTCGTGACGTTCCGAGGGTACATGCAGGTGATGGACGATGTCGAGGACGCTCCGCCGCAAAAGAATGCGGACGAGGAAGAATCGAAGCGGCTCCCCAATGGCATCCAGCAGGGACAATCGGCGAATATCGAACACATCGATTTGCTCGATAGTCAAACGAAAGCTCCGCCGCGTTTTTCCGAGAGCACGCTCGTCAAAGAATTGGAATCGCTCGGCATTGGGCGCCCGTCTACGTATGCGAGTATCGTCGGGACGATCCAGGAACGTAGTTATGTAGAGCAGGAAGAGCGGCGGCTATTCCCGACTAAGCTCGGAATCGAAGTCAATCGGATTCTCGTGAAGTCGTTTCCCGAGATATTCAATGTCGATTTCACGGCGCGTATGGAGCAGGAACTCGATACGATCGCAACGAACGACCGGACCTATGCGGCGGTCATGACCGATTTTTATCTGCCATTCAAGAACGTTCTTGCGCAAGTGGAAGAACGGCTCGCCGAAGAGTTGCCCGTCCGGGAATGTCCGAACTGCGGCTCGAAAAACACCGAGGTCAAGCCCGGATGGTGGGGAATGTATTTAGAGTGCAAAGACTGCGGCAAAAAAACGTCGTTAAAAAACGAAGGCAAAGCTGCGCCCGAAAAAACGGGCGAGATGTGTCCGGAATGCCACGAAGGCGAGTTGCTCATCCGATCGAGCCGCTATGGGAAGTTCATTGGGTGCAGCCGGTATCCGCAGTGCAAGTACACACGGCAGATGCCGACCGGCATCAAATGCCCGAAGTGTCATATCGGAGATATTGTCCAGCGGCGCGGCGGCAAAGGCAAGCGAAGTTTCTGGGGTTGCGCCCGGTATCCCGATTGCGATTTTATCTCGAACGATAAGCCGGTCAATAAACCGTGTCCGATCTGCAATAATAATTGGCTTGGGACCAAATGGACGCGCGACCGCGGCGAATTCCTGAAATGCCCGAACTGCAAACGGGAATTCACCGATGAGATGAACGAGATCGTCAGCGAGACAAAGGGGTAGTATAAAGAGACAAAGGGGTAGTATAAAAATTGGCAGGATTTGATTTGCCCTCGCTTAGTGTTCCAGTGGTTCTATGATGAGCCGGATACCCGCTAAAGAATTCGACCGAATGGAACAGGTTGCCGAGCACGAGCCTATAGCGCTCGATCGAGAGCTGCGCTCGCTATTTGCGTTATTGGATGACCCCGACCCGCGTGTGGCCGAAGCGGTGACCGAGCGGATTCGCAAACGTGGCGAGGACGTTATTCCACCGCTTCTTCATTTTATGGAGTCAACGTTGGAGCCCCTTGCCCGCGTCCGGGCAGAGACGCTTACTTCGGAATTCACGACGGCCCGTCTGACCCGCGAATTCGAAACGATAAATTTGCGACTGGAGCGAAATGACCCATCGGCATTCGAAGATGGAGTATTTCTCATCGCGAAGTTTGGAAATCCGGTGTTGGATGTATCCGAGCTTCGATCGGACCTCGATGATTTTGCCGAAACATTGCGCTACCGGACGGCAGGACTCTCTTCTGCGCTCGAGGTGCTCGATGAAGTCAATCATTTCTTTTTCGAAGATCTTCGCTTTCGAGGCAATCACGCAAAGTTTCTCGACCCGGCCAATAGCTATATCGATAAAGTGATCGAACGGCGAATGGGGATTCCCATCTCGCTTGCGGCCGTCTATTTGCTCGTTGCAAAATCGCGGCTTGGCCTGCCATTTAGCGGTGCCAGTGCGCCCGGGCATTTTCTTATCCGTTATGACGGACTGCGCTCCGAGCCGCTGTATATCGACGCATTCAACGGCGGTATTTTGTTACGCGAGCGGGACATCAAGCATTATCTCGATGGATCGGGCCTTCCGTTTCACAAACAATTTCTCGATCCGACGCACCCCCGCCAGATATTACTTCGCATGGTCCGCAATCTGATCATCGCGTTCACCGAGCTTGGCAACGCGCCTGCACGCGCGGCCTTCGAAGGTTTTATGCGCGTGCTCGCTCCGAACGCTCCCGAAGGACAAGCCTTTTTGAGAGGCTTGGAAGGATAAAACCAATTACGAAATTAAAAATTACGAATTACGAATGTCCCTTATTTAGATATATGTATTTAGTATTTTTTTGCATTCGTAATTTGTAATTCGTAATTCGTAATTTTTCATGTCACTTTCCATTGCCGCAATCGTTGGACGTCCGAACGTCGGGAAGTCGACGCTGTTCAATCGACTCGTCGGCGAACGGCGAGCGATCACCGAATCAGTTTCCGGTGTCACGCGCGACCGGCACTATGCGAAAGCCGAATGGTCCGGCCGCGAATACCATGTGATCGATACCGGTGGCGTTGTCCCATATTCCGAAGAGATATTCGAGCGAGCTATTCGGGAACAGGCCGAGCTTGCGATTCAGGAAGCCGATGTCGTGCTCTTTGTCGTCGATGTGACGAGTGGCGTGCTCCCACTAGACCAGGAAGTATCCACGATGCTTCGCAAATCCGGGAAGCCTGTCATACTGCTTGCCAATAAGACCGACAACCTTTCTCGCGAGCAGCTTGCGACGGCAGAATTTTATGCGCTCGGCCTTGGGGAGCCAATACCTGTTAGCGCGATCAACGGTCGTGGTGTGGGCGATTTTCTCGATCTGCTTCTCTCGAAATTTCCACCACCCGAAGCTGAACCAGAAGGCGAGCGTCCCATGAAACTCGCGATCGTCGGCAAGCCGAACGTCGGTAAATCGAGCTACTTGAATGCGCTCTTAGGCTATGACCGCGCGATCGTCACGCCCGTGGCAGGAACAACGCGCGATGCGCTGCATACCGATTACAGCTATTATGGCAAGAAGCTCACGTTGATCGATACCGCTGGACTGCGCCGAAAAAAATATATCGCCGATACACTCGAACTCTATTCGACGGTCCGCACGATGAAGGCGATCGAAGAGTGCGATGTCGCGCTTATTCTGATCGATGCAACTCAAGGCCTCGAAAGCCAGGATGCGAAGATCGTAAACGAAGTGCTCGATGCGCGCAAAGGAGCGATCATTGTTGTCAATAAGTGGGACACGATCGAAAAAGACACGATGACAGCGGCGAATTTTGAAAAGCGCGTTCGCGACACCTTCAAGACGTTCGATTATCTTCCCATTGTATTTATTAGCGCGCTGACACACCAGCGCCACACCAAGCCGCTCGAACTGGCGATCCAGGTATTCGAAGAACGTAAAAAGCGGATCGACACCAGCGACCTGAATGGCCAATTGCTCGAAGAGATCGAACGCACGCCGCCACCTGCCGTCGCGGGACACGATCTTCGCATCAATTATATCACGCAGGTAAAAACGGAGCCGCCCGTCTTCGCTTTTTTCTCGAATTTTCCCAGCCAGATTCCCGATTCATACAAACGCTTTTTGGAGCGTGTGCTCCGTAAACATTATGGCTTTTCCGGCGTGCCGGTCTCGTTCATTTTTCGAAAAAAATAGAATGCCCCTCTCATAACAATGTTGTGAAAGTGTATCCGGCACGTCTGCTATGCCTTCGATTACATTCAAAGCCGTTATTAAAATTCTGGGTGTGAACCCGTATGTGCTGGTAACGAAAGCGCGTATCGAATCGATAAAACCAGATTGGCGAAGGCCGTTGCCGGTACTCCTCCGAATCAATGGAATGCCAACAAAACCCTGGCGCATCAATATGATGCCCAAAGGGGACGGAAGCTTTTATTTATATTTGCATGGCGACGTTCGTAAAGCTTCGAAGACAAAAGTTGGTGATCGGGTAACCGTAGAGGTGGAATTCGATGCGAAGTACCATAACGGCCCCATGCATCCGATGCCGGGTTGGTTTCGGGCCGCTCTGTCGCAGAACCCCATTGCCAAGAACAATTGGAAGGCATTTCCACCCAGCCGGAAGAAAGAGATTCTTCGTTATTTTGCTAATTTAAAATCGCCGGAGGCCAATGCTCGAAACCGTGTGAAATTACTCCACATCCTGAGCGGGAATGCAGCCCGATTTATGGGCCGATCGTGGAAGGATGGGAAGTAATAATGGGACGCTCGGTTGCCCATTGGGATATAGGGTCGGTTCACACTTTTTCCTGTCATTGACATACCAAATCATTCTTTAGTCAAGCTTACAGAAGGGACGTTCGTGTGGCGCATGCTTTGCTTGCATCTGGCCCAAGCTAAAGCATGGGCCACACCTCTGTTCCGGCTTTTTCTTCACCTCTCAATGTTTTTAAGTTGAATGTTTCACATATTCCGTCATTCGATCATGCGTATTTTTTTTGCGATTGTGCTTGGCGCTTTACTCTTTTCCATTACATCACCGGCTCGCGCGACAATTCGAACCGGCTCGTTCGATACGACGATTGTTTTTATGGACACGACGCGATTGCTCGCCTGTTATGTGCCCACGACCTACACCGATACGAATGAATATCGTTTGATGATCTGTCTTCATGGGTTAGGAGATAACAGTGG
>DASZLH010000174.1:0-11897 GCA_035552495.1 Kapaibacterium sp. (SeqCode)
TCATGTCCGGCAGCGTGAGCTGCGGCGCGACCGCGTCCGGCACGGGTACGGGAATGCCGAGGTTCGGCTTAACGACATCGCTTGGCGGCGGCGGCGTTACCGGCTGCACATCTTCGGGTTTATCTTCCGTCGATGGTGGCGGAGCAAGCTCGGCAATGCTGTGAATTCGAATGTGCGGTACATTCGAATCGTCGGTGCTAAACCAGGTCCAGCCGACATAGAGAAAAATCACCAGCAAGTGCATGGCGATTGAAATGCCGAGCGCATTGCCAAAAAACCGATGATAGTTCTTCTTGAGATCGATGCCGCCAAAATGTTCGAGCTTCTCGACTACTAAATTACTGAGTGCCATAGCGTTTTCCTTCTCTGATTATAATGCGGCGACAAGTTGATGGTCTTTATCGTCCATGGCGATAATGCTGAAGCGTTTCTCGGTCTGCCCAAGCTGCGCCTGCGTCAGGTTCAGATCGTCGATCATGGAGACGAGCGTCTGATACTTCGCGTTGCGGTCGATCTTGATAAGCGTCGAAAGCTTCGGATTGAGCTTTAGATGCTCTTTCAGAACGTCCGGCACTTTGGCCATCTCGATCTTTTGCGGCGCTTCGGAGCCCATGTTCCAGAACACGGCCTGGTCCTGCCGGATCCGGAGCGTCAATAAGTTGGACTCGGCGATCTGCACCGGCACTTTGCTATCCGGCGGCAGCGAGATTTCCATGACCTGCGGCGTGAGCAGCGTGGTCGTCAGCATAAAGAACGTGAGTAACAGAAAGGCGACATCGACCATCGGCGTCATATCGAGACGCACCCCCAGCCGCCGGCCCTTTTTCCTGCCTTTGTGTCCGCGGCTTCCACCGCTTTGTACTACTTCTGACATGACTAACTTTTCTCCTTATCTTTCGTGACGAGATTGAATCGCGTTGCGCCATATTTTTGCAGCGCATGCATGACGTCATCGACGGTGCCGTAGCTCACGCCGGAATCTGCATCGATCGCGTAACGCATCGCGGAGTTTTGCAATCGCGATTGCTCGATGACGGTTTCGAGCGAAGCGAGCGAAACGCGGACGTCTCCTTTCATTGCAAGCTGCTTGTCCGTCAGCGGACTGCCGGTCTTCGGGTCGGTCAGGTTCAGCGGTTTGAAGATCGGCGCGCGGTCCTTTTCGTTCGAGACACCGTAATTGATCACCGTATCGATGCGCCCATCCGGCAGTGGCTTGAGACCCACCGTCACCAGCGCAATATTCGCATCTGGAAGCCGGGTTGTATCGGCATACGCGACGGGCAATGCGATCTGCAACGGATCGTCCGACTGCGGCTTGAACTTCGCCGTCAGCATGAAGAACGTCAGCAGCAGAAACCCGACATCGACCATCGGCGTCATGTCAAGCCGAAATCCGTGGCGTTTTAATTTAACTTTTGACATAAATTTAGTAGTGTATAGTTGATAGTGAAAAGTGGGTAGTGCGTCAAAGCCTTATCCGTTCTCCACTATCCGTTATCAACTATCCAGCGTAATCGCCCTTGCCGAGGAATCGGGTATTCAACGTCTCGACAAGATTGAGCGCGGCTTCGTCGATCATATAGACGAACGCATCGACCTTGTTGGTAAAGAAGTTATAGAACACGATCGCGATAATAGCACCGAAGATACCGAACGCCGTATTAACGAGCGCCTCGGAAATACCAATGGAAAGGCCCGTCGCGCTGGCTGCTCCCTGCTCGCCAAGCGCGCGGAACGACCGGATCATACCGAGCACCGTCCCCAGCAGTCCGACCATCGTGGAGATCGAGGCGATCGTCGAAAGTCCGACGAGGTTGCGCTCGAGAAGCGGCGTCTCGATTGACGTTGCCTCTTCGATCGTCCGCTTGACTTCGGCCATCTTTCGCTCCGCATCCAGACGGTTCTCGGAGCGAAGTTCTTTGAAGCGTTCGAGTCCCGCCCGAACAATATTCGCGACCGTCCCACGCTGCTTGGAGCAAAGATCGATAGCGGCGTCGATATTGCCGGCATTCAGATTCGTCTCGACATTATGGAGAAACTTGTTCAGGTCGCCCGTACCCTTAGCTTTTGCCAATGAGAAAAAGCGCTCGATGATGAACGTGAAGACCATGATGGTCAGCATGAGCAACAGCGGCACAATGGCGCCCCCCGTATAGATGATGCCCATGATGTCCTTTGGATGCTCGCGCACATCGGGGTCCGTAAAATGGCCGCTGGCGCCAAAGATAAAGAAATAAATGACGATCGCTGCGACTAATGCCGAGACGATCACGATTCCTACAAATAGAGAATTTTTCTTCATTGTGAGTGCGGAAGTTTATGGTTTTCTAAAAATTGGTATAAAAACGCTTGCAAAAGGATATATAAAGCCGAATGCCAGAGCGAGAACCGGGCAATTTAGGTCTTTTTCACATGCTCTCGTTCCTGAATTATTGTACATTGCAGGAGGTGCAAGATGAGGATACTGCAAAATTCAAGATATACTCACTTTTACCTGAACTACCTTCTGAATAATCGGCGTTAGAATTTTATGACGAAATTATTGGAACAGGCATTTTCTGAAATTCAAAAATTATCCGAGCACGATCAGGATGTGCTCGCATCTTTGATTATCCAGGAAATGCTCTCCGAGCGCAAATGGGATGAAGCCTTTGCACGCTCTCAGGGCCAACTCGAAAAACTTGCCGACGAAGCATTATCCGAATATCACCTCGGCAAGACTACCCCGCTCGAATTTAATTAAAGTGATCTCTTTAGCGACCAAGAGATTCTGGATGTCCTATAAGGATTTACCAATCGATGTCCAACGCCACGCACAGGTTGCCTATGAACTTTGGAAGAAAAATCCTTTTCACGAATCTCTCCAGTTTAAGAAGGCTCATACTAAGCGTCCAATTTATTCAGTGAGAATAGGCCTCGATTGGAGAGCCCTCGCTCTTAAAGAAGGAAATTCAATGATTTGGTTTTGGATCGGCTCCCATTCCGATTACGACCGATTGCTGACCAATTTATAAATCTTATTTCTCTCGTTCGAGCACGAAGTCAACGAATAGGCGAAGAGATTCTTTCGCGTCCGAATCGGGCAGAGTTGTGAGCGATGCTCGAGCATGCTCGGCGTATTCTTCGGCCTTCGTTCGAGCGTATTCAATGCCTCCGCTTTCGGTCACAAAGCCAATCACCTCACGGTACGATTCCTTCGCTGCTTTCCCATTTTTGATGAGAGAAATAATTCGCTTTTTTTGTGAGGACGATGCTTTCGAGAGCGCATGGATGAGCGGTAGCGTCAGCTTTTTTTCTTTCAAGTCGATCGCAACAGGCTTGCCGATCGTACCGCTCGCCGCAAGATAATCGAACAGATCATCACGAATTTGGAAGGCAATACCGACGGCTTCGCCATAATCGCGCAATGCTTCGCGATAACCACCCCCTGCCCCCTCCTTGAAAAGGAGGGGGTTCCCCAATACACTTGCAGCGCCAAGCTCGCAGCAGGTGCTGAGCAGCGATGCAGTCTTATCTGCAATTATCCGGAAATAGTCGGATTCATCCGCGTTGAGCTGGCGGGCTTTCTGAAGCTGATAAAGCTCCCCCTCCGACATACGACGAACGGCATTCGATGTGATTTCGAGAAAATGATATTCGGAAGTTCGGACCGTCCTGAGCAACCCCTGCGCGAGAAGATAATCGCCCATAAGCACGCCGACCTTGTTTTTCCAGAGTGCTTTGATACTCGCGAAACCGCGTCGCGTATCGGCATCGTCGATCACATCATCGTGGACGAGCGTTGCCGTGTGCAGCAGTTCGACGAGCGCGGCTGCGCGATAGGTGGCGTCGTTCACTTCGCCGCACGCTTTGGCCGCCAGCAGGACGAGCATGGGTCTGACCTGCTTGCCCTTCGTTCGAATCAAGTATTTCGCAACGAGATTGACAAGCGGAACTTCGGAGACCATCGCGCGTCGAAACTCGCGGTTGAATTCCGTCATTTCGCGTTCGACGGGGCGAACGATCTCATTCAGTCGGGGCATTCGGGCTGGTTCTTAGAAATTATGATCGCGCCACACAACTCTATGACATCGCAAGTAATTCGGACTTTCTCCGCTGGCGCGCTGCGAGCGCCGTTGCGGCAATCGAGATTTCGAAGAGCGCCCAGAGCGGGACGAATAAAACGATCTGCAGTATCGGATTCCCTCCGGGCGAAAGCACCGCCGCGATCGCAAGCAACGCCACGATCGCATGACGCCGGTAATGCCGCATGAATGAGGGCGTCAGAATTCCCATTCGACCTAAAAAATAGGCGACAAGCGGAAGCTCGAATACGATTCCAGAAAGTAAAACAATCTCCAGAAATACCGAAAGATATTTATGGATCTCGATCATGTTCTCGACATTGCCGATCACAAATCCCATCGAGAAATCGAGGACCATGGGGAGCATTACCCAATAGGCGAACGCCATACCGCATAGGAAGCTTATGATGGTAAAGAATGTGATCTGACGGACATAGCGTTTTTCTTTTTCTTTGAGTCCCGGCGCAACAAATTTCCATAGTTGGATAAGCGTATAGGGAAACGAAACGATGACCCCGCCCCACATCACAATTTGCATCCAAACCGAAAGCTGACCATAGACTTCGGTGTTCAGCAGTTTCATCGGTGGCTTCGTCTGCGCCGCCGGCTGCGTGACTACGAAATTGGTAATCTGATCGAAGAACACGCCGCAAATAATCATCCCCACCACAACACCTATCACTGCCCGGACGACCGTCCACCGTAAATCTTCGAGATGCTCCCACAGGGACATCTCATTATCGGAAGCGGTATTGTTATTTTCGGGCATTTGCTGTAAATCTATGGGCTTTTATAGATTCTATAGACCTTTCTCGACTTCATCGGCTATTTCGGGATAGAGTGGAAACCGACTCGTAAGCTCCCGCACTTCGGTGCGCACTTTTCGGATTACTTCTTCATCGCTGATATTCGATACGATTCGATCGATCATCTCGGCGATCTGCTCCATTTCCGATTCTTTCATTCCGCGCGTGGTTACGGCCGCAGTGCCAATACGAATGCCGCTCGTGACAAGCGCAGGTTTGTCATCGTAGGGGACGGCGTTTTTATTTACAGTGATCGCAGCCTTGTCGAGCGCTTCTTCGGCGGCTTTGCCGGTCACATTTTTTCCTCGAAGATCAGCGAGCATTAAATGATTGTCCGTTCCGCCCGAAATAATATAGAATCCCCGCTTTACTAGTTCCGAAGCCATACGCTTAGCGTTACGGATAACCTGTGCACCATATTCGGTAAAGCCATCTTCGAGCGCTTCGCCGAACGCAACGGCCTTTGCCGCAATAACATGCATAAGCGGGCCACCCTGAATGTCCGGCATTACGGTCGAGTCGATTAGCTCCGAAACCATCTTTGTGCGTCCCGATTTTGGCGCGACGACACCCCAGGTGTTTTCGAAATCTTTCCCAAGCAGAATTACACCGCCTCGCGGTCCTCGAAGTGTTTTATGCGTCGTAGAACTTACAACATGGCAATGCGGCAGCGGACTGGTGAGAAGTCCTTTTGCGATTAGTCCTGCGGGATGGGCCATGTCGCAGAAAAGAAAAGCGCCGACCGCGTCGGCGATGGCGCGGAATCTCGCAAAATCAATATCCCGGGAATAGGCGCTTGCACCGACCGTAATCATTTTAGGCCGCACTTCTTGCGCCTGTTTCTCCACATCTTCGTAATCGATGTATCCCGTTTTTTTCGAAACTCCATACGCATGAAATTTATAGAGCTGTCCCGAAAAATTCGCGGGATGGCCATGCGTGAGATGTCCGCCATGCGAGAGGTTCATACCGAGCACGGTATCGCCGGGTTTCAAAAATGTAAAATACACGGCCATGTTGGCCTGCGAACCGGAGTGAGGCTGCACGTTCGCATATTCGGCTCCAAAGAGTTGCTTCACACGGTCCCGCGCAATATTCTCTACCACATCGACGAACTCGCATCCGCCGTAATACCGCTTGCCGGGATAGCCTTCGGCATATTTATTCGTCAACACGCTGCCCTGCGCTCGCATGACGGCAAGTGATGTGAAATTCTCGCTCGCAATAAGTTCGAGTCCCGTTTGCTGACGTTCGATCTCGTGTTCGATAGTGGAAAAAACTTCGTGGTCCATTCCCAATAATCTTTAATGCAATAATTAAAACCGATCGATCTTTTGAATGCGGGCAACATGCCGGCCGCCTTCGAATGGAGTGTCGAGCCACATCTGCACGATACGGAGCGCGAGATCCAGCGGTATCATGCGCGCGCCGAGCGAAAGCGCGTTGGCATCGTTGTGGGCACGGCCTAAACGCGCGGTCTCCTCATTCCAGCAAAGTGCGCAGCGCACACCACGAATTCGATTCGCGACCATCGCTTCACCGTTACCCGATCCGCCAAGCACGATCGCCCGCTCGCATTCCCTGTTTATAATCGCCATTGCAGCCGGACGAATAAAATCGGGATAATCGACTGGCTCCGTGCTGAATGTTCCGAAATCTTTGACTTCGTGGTCATGCTCTGCAAGCCACATCCGTATCTGCTCTTTAAATTCGAAGCCGGCGTGATCGCTTCCGATTGCAATCTTCATGAGATAAAAATACTAAATAGCCACCGTTGCGGTCACATCAGTCGCGGCGCGTGGGCACGAACCAACGTTCCGACATGCTGACGCTGATTCCTAAACGAACGAAGGTCTCCTTCGGTGCGCCGCCGGAAACAACCGGCACGCGCTGCCCGCCGGCCATAGAAAAATTGAGCATAGACTCGAAACCGACCGGAATTCCAACACCGGCGGTAAATCCTAATTCGTTGATGCCCGTGCGGGTTGAAACACCAGGACTGGATATGACAGGGTTTAGCGGAAGCTCGCTAAAATAAAATCCGAGCCGGAGCGCCCAGCGGTCGAAACCATACGATGTACCATACTCTCCTGCAACATTCTCGATTCGCTCAATTCCTATACCGACTCTGGTGCTGTTGCGAAGATTGGGATCGCCGGATAAGGCATTCGGCGAATAGACGTACGCCGACGAAAAATCCTGCGTATTATAATCTACTTCACCTCGATACCGATGGCTGAATTGATAAGCCAGACCTGCCGAGAATGAGGAGGGATAATGACCGGAACCGGACTCATCCAGAACAGTATCGAGCGCGCTATTGAGCGTCGTAACGATCTCTTCGCTCGTCGAAGTAAGGCTTGTGCCAAAACTATAGGAAGCGCCGATCGTCAGTCCCGGAACGCCAGCCGAATCGCCGATAAATTCGAATCCAAAAGTTGGACGGACGCCGTAATAAAAATAGTCGCGCTCGAATTGACCCGATTGGCCTGTCGAATCTTGTATCGACAGAAAATCTTCGTGCCGAACATTACCGTTAACAATATCTACCCGCGCAGCGAGCGCGATACCTTTTACCGGCCTCGCCCCGACACCGAGAAACAGCATATTCGTCCCGCCTTTACTAAGGTAGGTGCGCGCGCCGGAAGAATCCGTCTGATCGACTTCCGCGTCGGAATTGGTAAGTGGGACGTACCCGAGCGCGACCGTTGCATTATAATCGCTCCAAAACGGCGCACCAAATGTAATGCCGCTAAAGTTAATATTATGTCCGGCTCCCTGGTCGGTCCCAAGTTGATAATTCGAATACTCATAGCGCAGCGCGATGTCGAACCGAGCGCGTCCAAGCCACGTCCAGTCGGCGGGATTAAGATCGCTGATCGTTCGCGTTGCACCCAGCGCAACGCCGTCTCCGCCCATTGCGTCGATCGCCGGATTACCCGATCGAACCGGCGTGCCGAAGCCGATCAGATCATACGGAGAGCCCTGGGCCAATGCCTGTTGCAAGAAGAGCAGCGAAACCGTAGCGACAACGGCTGCACGACCAGCGATAGATAAATAAATGCTTTTTTTCATGCGCCGTCAGTGCAATTTAGAATAGGAGAGAATAAGTTGTGGCCGTTTCGTGGAGTCGGGATAGTCTTGCCCATAGAACGTCCAACGGTTGAGCGTATTGTCTTCAACGGCGATCGTGCCAGTGCCGGCCGTGAATGTCCTTCCACTATATCCCGACCGTAATTCCATTCCAAAATTTTGCGTCGGGCTTTGATTCCTCAGCCAGTACTCGAATAGTCCGCGCAATTGAAATCGAACGGTCATATCGGTTGGGTTGAAACTACCGTTGCCCCAGAAGACAGTACTATCGACCGAAGTGCCCGCTGTAAGAACATTCGTAATCTGGACAATGTCGGGGCCCAGCGTATCGGTTGAAATATTGGAGTGCCGCGTATAATTAAGATCGGCGTGCAGTACTAGTTCGGCATTGTTAATGGTCGAAAATTGGTCTAACAATGCTGAGTCGCCTGTTCGCAATAAATTAAAATAGATGGAATCGCGAAGGCCGAGCCCTCCGCGCAGCGTAAACTCATGCGCCGGTATCACGCTCGCGTCCTTAACGACATGAAGATCCAGCACCGGCGAGCGGTATGTAATAAGCGTGGTATCTCCGTACCGGAGCGTATATTCGATGAGCGGGACTGCGTTGACATCCGTAACTCCATATTCAGACGTGCCAAAACCTCGAACATTGGTCATCGTCGGGCCGGGAGCAATTACAAACGCAAGCGATGTCGCACTGAGCTGAGGGATGATCGTTGCGGAATCGAGCGGGATTGCAAGCACTTTATCGGTCGAGTCGATAAAATCTCCAACGAATGAACCTACCGGCATCGCACTCAAATCGGACTTACTCAATTGCGTTGTCGAGTCCGATATTTTCGAATTCGTCCCTTTATTTTCAAAGAAAACTTGAAAGTCGATGTGATTATTGGTGGTATCCGTTCCATATTTGTATGGAATGTCCTTTAAAAGAAGTCGCACTCCCACAACATGATTTAAAGTATCGGCATTTGCCGGATCGTTAGAGATGGGACTAAACCGAAACAATCCCCAGGATTCGAGTTGTTCGTGTGCGTCGTTGCTCGCTCCGACCATCATGAGCGGCGAAGCTTCCGTAATGTTAAAAACCTGCCCGCTCGCCGTCACGACCGGTTGCGAAACCGGATGGAAGTGCATGAACCCGGTATCGGTACGGACGCTGGTTTGAAATTGCACCGTGTCCGGAAAATATGCCGAACCGATCGAGGATACCTGGTCCTTACAGCCGATCAGTGCGGTGGCTGCGAGGAGCGCACCGAAAGCAATAGCGTGTTTTAAATTAGACATGTAATAAGATCGAACGACAAGCCGCAAACATGAATTTCGGCTTTAAACTCCCGAAACTGCCCAATGTTTCGCCAATAATATTTCGCGGGCCCTTAATGTTTCAAGGGGCCTTTGGATGTACCGAGGACCTTCTCGTAAATTTCCGCATACTTGACCGCCGAGCGGTCCCACGAAAAATCCTTTTTCATTCCATTGATCTGTAACTGCTTCCAAAGGTCTTTCGAGTTACGGTATGTCTGAAGCGCGCGGTCGAGCGCCTTCCAAAACGCCTTCGCATCGTATTTCTCGAACGTAAATCCCGTCGCACCAGTGCGGCGTGTCGCAGCTTCAATGTCAATCACTGTATCGGCAAGGCCACCCGTCTTACGAACGACGGGGACCGTACCGTAGTGCATCGAGTACATTTGATTGAGACCACACGGTTCGTATTCACTTGGCATCAGAAAAATATCGCTGCCAGCCTCGATCTTATGGGCTAAGTTATCGTGAAAGCCCAAATAGACGCCGATTCGATCGGGATATTTTTTTTGAAGCTTCGAGAATAGCTCTTCGTATTTTTTATCGCCCGAACCGAGGAGAACAAACTGCGCGCCGTCCTTAATAATATTATCCATGATGGACGCGAGCAGGTCAAGACCTTTTTGATCGGAGAGCCGGGCGATCATTCCAAGCAGTGGGCGGCCCTCCTCGTACGGAATCCCCATCGAAAGACAGAGGTCACGCTTGCATTCTTCTTTACCGGCAAGATTTTCAACCGAAAATGGCTTGATGACATTGGAGTCTTTTTGGGGATCCCAAATGCTCACATCGATCCCATTGAGCACTCCGTAGAGATCGCGCTTGCGCTTGGTCAGGATTCCCTCCATACCGGCGCCAAATTCTTTCGTGCGAATTTCCTGTGCGTATGTTTCGCTGACGGTCGTGATCGCATCGGCATACGCGATACCAGCTTTCATGTAGGATACATTTCCGTGGAATTCGATTCCTTCCGGAGTAAAAAAGTCCTGCGGAAGTCCGAGCTTCGGAAATGTCGAGGCCGGGAAGTTACCTTGATAGGCAAGATTGTGGATCGTAAAGACCGTCTTTGTTTGGGTAAAGAACGGATCGTCCTTATACACACTTTTCAGCAATGCCGGGACAAGCCCGGACTGCCAATCGTTGCAATGAATAATATCGGGCTTCCAGAGCAGCCGCTTGCATAGATCGAAGGCCGCAAGTGCGTAAGCGAGGAACCGCTCGTCGTTATCGGGATAGTCTTTGCCAGTCGCGGGATCGATATAGAGACCCGGACGTTCGTAATAATCTTCGCTTTCGAGCAAGTACATTTGAATGCGAGTCCGTGGCGTGAGGATCGCACTCGATTTTGCATTCATCACCACGAGTTTATTTCCGATCTGAAATTCCATCCCCTGCAACCGGTTAATGAGATGGATATTTTGACGCTTCTCGCCAATGAAACCATACTTTGGCATCATCGCGCGGACATCATGGCCAAGCATGCGCAGTTCCTGCGGAAGCGCCGCACTGACGTCCGCCAACCCTCCCGTTTTCGCGAATGGAAATACTTCGCTCGAAAGGAAGAGTATATTACGCGGCGGAAAGTGGGAATGGGACGGAATAGAAGCCGCAGCGCCAGCCTGTTCCGTATGCTTTGTAGAGCGGGTTGGTTCGGTCATGAAGTTTTCACGCGCCCACGAAAAAAATCGTGTATATTAGATTGATCGAGTATGGGTCTTTAGCTTGCGTGCCCGGCACAAACATCCACAAAAATACGGAAATTTTGCAAGCGTCGTATGAAATCTCTGGAATGAAGATTGGCTCCCCTACATTCTTTGCGCCCGTTCGAGCTCTTCCACACGGGCAATTTGCTGGCGATTCCAATCGGACTGTGCTTCCCCTTCGGAGATTGGTGTCGCAAACCAGGCTTCGAGAATTTCTCGCATAATCGGGACTGTTGTTGCGCGGAGGCTGAGGGCCAGCATGTTCGCATGGTTATAAACACGCGCTCCGCGCGCGGTCTCGGCATCGGCTACAAGCGCGGCGCGAATGCCAGGCACTTTGTTCGCTGCGATCGAAACACCGGTGCCCGTCCAGCAGCAGACGATTCCCTCCTCAGCATCCTCTTTCGCCACGGCCCACGCAACGTCTGCTGCGACGAGCGGCCAGTCCCGAGCAGCCTCATTCATTTGCAAGGGGCCGAATTGTAATACGGTATGGCCGCGTTTTTGCACTTCCTCCAAAATGGCTTCTGTTAGATCGGTCGCCGTATCGCTTCCAATGGCAATTCTCATCGTAATTTTGTATTGTGTCAGTTCAGAACTTCTATAACATCAAAACAATAAATCCCTCCCCGCTTATGAATAAGGAGAAATTTTTAGAGCATTTTATGAAGACACTCGCTATTTTGCCTTTGATATCGATGATCCTTTGGACAGGATGCAACAAAAACCAAATTCCTCCATCCATTCCGGAAAAAGATACAACGTCGCTTGCCTCGCAAACGATTAGGGTCCGCGTCGCACTCACCCATTCTCGCGATACCACCGTGCAGGCGCCCGATACGACGAGCTTGTTCGGTACGACGGATACCATACATGGCGTCATCCACAGCGAGCATGCCCGGCAAGGTACTGCGCTCGTCGGT
>DASZLH010000175.1:0-3812 GCA_035552495.1 Kapaibacterium sp. (SeqCode)
TGCTTTCCCATTTGGTTCGCCGACCGGATGATCTTCTGCGCATTTTTTTCTTCCAATTGTTCGAGGTCGTTCGCAACTATTAGGAGGGCATGCGATTCGAAAATTGCTTTTTCTGCTTGTGCAGCTTCTAAAACAAGGGCACGGCCATCCTGCACTTCTGCACCGAGAAAGGCCCGCAATCCAAATGCGGCGGCGCTTGCGGTTAGATCCTGGGTGCTCGCATGAATTGCACAATCCCGAAGGATAATTTCAGAAAGCCGGTCGAGTTGGGTAAGAAGAGTCTTCGACGGAGCTGTTTGAGAAGCGGCCCAGGTCACGCCAATAAAAAAACGTGAGCTTAATAATTCAAAACTACGCCCAGACGCATCGACTCGCGCAATCTTCGAAATCGGCGGATCGGCGACGTTCATTTCGAGCGTGCGGCCTTTGGCGTCGAAAAATTTTACACCGAGCGCGGCCGCAATGCTAAGTCCCCCATCGGATGCAATCGGTTCGTCGAGTCCCAGCAGCACGGAAAATGCGCCTTCGTCCAACGCGTCGCGAATGAGTTCACCGATGCCATACGTTGTTCCCTGCTCGCCTGCCGCCATTACTCCAGCCGCGCGTTTCAGTTCGATGACCGCGAGTTTCCCGTCTTCACCGGTAAATCCAATCGGTACGACCGTATCGATGCCTTTCGCGTCTGTCGTTTCTACTTCGAGAAACGAGCCGAGCGTATTCGTTACGAGAAAATCAATAGTCCCTTCACCTCCATCGACGAGCGGTAGTTGCACAATGTCGCCATTGTCATACGTGCGGTCGTGCGCCCGGATCGCACGCGTCAGTTGCGATGCAGCTTCAGCCTGCGAAAAGACGCCGGGAATTTCGAACGATGCAATAACGATCTTTGACATACTATCTGAATGTTAGGCGATTACCAAATAAATGTCCCGGAAGGCGGTGACGGCCCTTCGAGCCGGTAATCGCCGAGCATATACCGATCGATGAAAACATAGCGCCTGGAAACGGACGCTGAAAGATTCGGATATTCCCACACTTCATACGGTGGGCGGCGCGTGTCGTAGGGATGGCTGTCCACATATTCGGGCGGCCCAAGCGCAACATAGACGCGCCCGCGATCGCTGCGCCAACCCTGAGAAAGCCCACCGCTAAAATGCTCGTTGGCATACTGCACTCGCGCGTAAAAAATTTGCATCGGACGATTAGCTCCACCCCGCTCTGGATTTCGCCGCTGCCAAAAATCGAGAATAGCCTCGCGTTTTTGAGCGGCCGTTTTCGCAACGTCCAGCGAATCCCGCTCGGTGCCAGTCGCAATCAAGTGTAACTGATCGATCGCCTGATCGAGATCCGCTGCGGCTACTGGAATACCGTGAGCGGAATTCACCGTAATATTTCGTTCGCCACTCGCGATCGCACGCGCATGAAGTTCGGCAAGCGTACGCAGGTTCGTATCTTTAACGGATGGCAGAATATAAAGATGCAGGATATACCGTCCCACCCAAAGATTATCGAACGGAATCGATTGGAACATGGACACTTTTGGCTCGGAAGGAGGAGCCATTCGCGACGAATCGTGCATTGCCGCTGTATGAATGCTGCCCGTCACACGAACTGCGCTATTTCCTTCGTCCATTGAACCATCCGGTTTGATCGGAAATACTTCTGCGACAATCCCAAGTGTGGAATCCGGCGGAGCATTATACAGCTCTGCAAAAATTCCAGGTTCATCGCCGGAAAGCGTAGCAACGTCCGTCCCTATCGAGGGCACGATACGATTGTTGTGCATCGAGCGATAGATCATAAGATCGCTCAAAGCAATAAATGAGGCACGAAAATCTTTCGGACGAAATGTAAATGTCGTATCGTAATCGCGGTGCGCGGAAAGATCGCGAACCGATAGGTGAATGTCATAATCCTTTCCACCAACAAGATAAGTGGAAAACTGCTCGGCATCCGCGCGTTCGGCACCGCCATTGGAATACCTCCTTGTCCCCAAAATCCTATCGTGATCTGCTTTTGATTCGAGAATGTTATAGGTCTCATATTTATCGAGGACCAGCATGCCTGTCGATCGATCGGTGATCTGCACCGTCGCGCCGTAGTCCGCAACATATTTATCGACGGCATAGAGAAATTCGAGCATCGCATACGGCACCGCGATGTAAATATCGACGCGGTCGCTATCGGAAGGTAGATTAGTGGACTTGAAGGAAAGTATATCGAATGCGAATCGCGATTGCGGCCCTTGAAACATCCGCTGTTCGTCCGGCTGCGCATTAGCGGTAGCCACAACTGCACTGAAGCAAACGATTGCAAGCAAAAATCGCGACATACTAATTGGTCACTTAAGTACGCCTTCTAATTCATGCTCCATTGCGCCGGTTATTTGCACGCGAGCAAATTCTCCCATCGGAATTTCCCGATTAGAAATAATACGAACTTCATTATCGACCTCCGGCGCGTCCGCTTCCGTGCGGCCATAATAGATGTTGCTTTCTTCATTGCCTTCGGATAATTCTTCGCTTCGCTCGACAAGCACGCGCTCGATGCGTCCGATTTTCGCAAGATTTTTTTCGAGTGAAATTTCGGACTGTAACTCATACAGTCGCGCCTGACGGCGCAACTTCTCTTCCTGCGGCACCGGGTCACCCAGCGGATGTGCGGTCGTGCCCTCTTCCTGGCTATATGTAAAAACTCCGAGACGGTCGAACTGCATGGTCTCGATAAATTCTTCCAGTTCGGCAAACTCTCGCTCGCCTTCTGCTGGATAACCGGTGATAAGCGTGGTCCGCAATGTAATGCCAGGCACACGGTCGCGGATTTTCCCGATGAGATCTTCGGTAGTGCGGCGTGTAATACCCCGTCGCATCGACTTCAATACCTCAGTCGAAGCGTGCTGTACCGGAATATCGAGATACTTTGCAATCTTCGGTTCGCTTGCGATCACATCGAGAATATCCATCGGAAATTTCGCGGGATAGGCATACATCAACCGTATCCATTCGATCCCATTGATTCGCGCAAGCCGTTCGAGCAGTTTGGAAAGCGCTCGCGAACCATATAAATCGAGGCCGTAGTACGTCGAGTCCTGAGCGATTAACACAATCTCTTTCACTCCATTCGATGCAAGCATCATCGCTTCGAACTCCAGCTCTTCGATCGATCGCGAGCGATGTCCTCCGCGCATGATAGGGATCGCGCAGAAGGAACAGGGATTATCGCAGCCCTCCGAAATCTTCATGTAGGCGAAATGCTTCGGCGTGGTGAGCTGGCGTTCGCCGAGAAGATCGTACCTGAGATCGGCCTGGTTTCCTACGAGTTCTTTTAGAATGCTTTCGAAATCCTGAGTACCGAAAAAGCGATCGACTTCGGGCAGCTCCAATTCCAACTCGGAGCGGTACCGCTCCGAAAGGCATCCCGCCACAAAAACATTTTTTACCTGTCCCTGTTTTTTTAACTCGACGGCTTCCAGGACAGCATTCACCGACTCCCGTTTCGCAACGTCGATGAATCCGCATGTATTGATAATGATGGTATCGGCGCGCTCGGCATCCGGCTCCAGTCGCAACCCATGACGGGCCATCATACCCATAATTACTTCGGAATCGACCGTGTTTTTCTCACATCCGAGCGTCACAACCGATATACCCGGTCTCTCCGAAATTGCTTTATCCCCTGTCGTTTGCGGCATAGTACGGTGCTAACATTCGCGCACCCACTCCGTTCCGAAACAGGTTTTCATTTGCAACTCCATTAAAGTTGCTACTTTTGTTAATGTTCTTTCGCCGATTCTGGAAAATCGCCTTTCTTAT
>DASZLH010000176.1:0-7273 GCA_035552495.1 Kapaibacterium sp. (SeqCode)
TCTGTTGAATGCGAACCCACGTTGCTCCACTGTCAGTCGAGGACCAAAGCTCTGCAACTCCTCCGCCGGCCAACCCATAGTTATTCAGGAGCGCAGCATACACTGTCTTACTATCGAAACATCGCATCGACAAACGGTAAGTAGCTATTGGTATCCCCGAAGTTGAGCTGGTATTCCACGTCCTGCCATCGCGGGTATAGAGAAATTGATTTCCATCGCCGACAACTCCCGTCTTCGAATTCCAAAAATGGCCACTAAGAAAAATTCTGCCAGGGAAACTCCCGATCTGTCGCCAATTCGTCTTTTGGGCGATAGCGGTGCCCGCCTCGATGCTCGAAGCACACAAGAAAAGAATTATGAAAAATAAAATTTTCCGACGCGCCATTTACTCAACCCACGCAATGGGAAACATCACTTAAAAAGAACAATGCAACTACGGTAAAAAATTACACTTTTCTCAATCGAGAATAAGCATTCATTCTATCCCAAAACAGAAAGACGCGCCGAAGCGCGTCCTTGTATAGAGCATTTTAATCCCAGTACGCCGTATGGCTGCACACTAATTATGCAGCATCGAGGCCGCCGTTGTGCCATTCGTCCACATGTTCGGGCTGCAGCACGATCTTGGCCGATTTGAATTGCGATTCGTACCATTCGGTCTTATCGAACCGTTCGCGCCCCGGAAAAAGTTTTTGCTCTTCCGTCGTCATGGAGTGCAGTTCGAATCCCATTGGTGCGGATTTTGGAACGAGCATTTCATGGTGCGAGATTTTCAACGTTTGCGATGCGATCGGCGACGAAGCGATCGTGGATGATGCGATTGCGGGCGACGAGGTCAAAGAAGCATGGGTCATGTTTGGTGACCCTCCCAGCATAGCAGCAAATGCAATTGTCAGTATCATAATGAACAGAATCTATAAGAACAGTTAGTGCCGATTCATCGGCATAGTGCTTTATCCAGCACGGTTGAACGAGATCGCAAGTGTACATTATAGCTCCTACCCTATAAAGAAACTCGCGGAGTAGTTTTTTCAAGCACTTTTTCAGCACTTTAGCACTTAAAGCACCTACAGCACTTTAGCACTGACCTCTATTACTGTTTTTGCATGATTCCTCGCTACACCCGCCCCGAAATGGGAGCAATATGGACCGAAGAGAACAAATACAAAATCTGGCTTGAAATAGAACTTCTCTCTATTTGTAAGCAGGAGCTATTGGGCATTGTTCCCAATGGAACCGAACAAAAAATTCGCGAGAAAGCTACCTTCAATCCCGCCCGAATTGAGGAGATCGAGCGCGAAACCAAGCATGATGTCATAGCTTTTTTAACGAACGTTGCAGAGTCGGTCGGTCCCGATTCCCGGTTCATTCATTTGGGAATGACTTCCAGCGACGTCGTCGATACCGCTTTTTCCGTGCAATGTATGCAAGCCGGAACACTGCTGCTCGCAGGCATCGATAAACTTATCGAAGTTCTCGGCAAACGCGCTCGCGAATATAAATTCACGCCTATGATCGGGCGCACGCACGGTATCCACGCCGAACCGACAACGTTCGGACTAAAGCTCGCTGTGCTCTACGCTGAAATGAAACGCTGCCGCGAGCGTATGGCCCATGCCGTTAAAACGATCTCGGTCGGAAAAATCTCCGGTGCCGTCGGCACCTTCGAACATCTGGATCCCAGCGTGGAAGAATATGTGTGCGAGAAGCTGGGACTTGACGCTGCTCCCATCTCCACACAAATTATCCAGCGGGACCGTCATGCGGAGTATTTTACTACGCTTGCACTGGTTGGGTCGAGTCTCGAAAAAATCGCGATCGAACTGCGGCACTTACAGCGCACGGAAGTTCGTGAAGTAGAAGAATTTTTTTCCAAAGGCCAAAAAGGCTCGAGCGCCATGCCGCACAAGCGCAATCCTATCACAATGGAACGCGTGACCGGCCTCGCCCGGCTCCTGCGCGGATATGCTACTACTGCAATGGAAAATGTAGCGCTCTGGCACGAGCGAGATATTTCGCATTCCTCTACGGAGCGTGTGATCGGACCCGATGCGACCATCGCCCTCGATTACATGCTCGATCTCATGACGCGCACGATCGAGACGATGTTCGTCTATCCCGAAGCGATGGAACGCAATCTTGCGCTTACACGCGGCCTTGTGTTTAGCCAACCGGTTCTACTCCTGCTTGCGAAAAGCGGACTGACCCGTGAGAATTCCTATTCCATCGTTCAGCGCAACGCCATGAAGGTCTGGGAATTAGCCGCAAGCGGGAGCGAACCCAACGTGACATTCCGCGCACTGCTCGAACGCGATCCCGATATTCAGGGACGGTTATCGAAAGAAGATCTCGACCGAGCATTCGATCCTCGCGCCGCTACAAAACATGTGGAGCGTATTTTCGAACGAGTCGGCCTCGCCTGATGGTCGTATCCGGCGATGCTTGAGCATCGCATATTCTACATATAAAACGGAAAGCAATTATTTAAAAAACCCGCCCCGGACATCCTCATTCCTGAGCAATGTCCGAGGCGGGCCGGAGAAGCATCACACTTCTCCTTTACTAACCTTTGTTACTTAGTCAACACGATCTTTAGAGTAGCCGATTGTGCGTTTCCATCGGTCGTGATTACATGGAGCGTGGCGAAATATGTTCCGCTCGGCGCGATAGAGCCGTCCGCTTCTTTCGCATCCCATTGTACGGTATAGACGCCGGCATTCTCGACGGGTCCATCGAACAACGCGCGAACGGTACGACCGGTCAGATCGACGATCGTAAGTTCGACTTTCGCGGACGGAGCGCCAATCGAGTATGCAATCTTCGTCGAAGCATTTTCCGAAAGCGATAATGGATTCGGATAATTGCTGACGATAGCAAATTGCTCTGGCGCAATTGGCGTTGCTTCGGCGATGCGCGCAAACTCCTGTCGGGTGCCATCGTTATTGATGCCCACCACTTTATAGAAGTAGGTCGTGCCGTTCGTTACGGTATTATCGGCGAAATTGTAATTCGTCGAATGTCCGTCCGAACCATTAGCGGTAAGCGCCTTTGCATTGAAGGCATTCGCGATCTCGACGAAGTGCTCGTCGTCGCCATCGGAACGGAGCAGTGCGAAGCCGAAGAGATCTTTCTCGTTGGCCGTCTCGAACGAAACGTCCACCTTCGAATCGAGCCCACGGGCATCGAGCGACATTAGCTCGACTGGAAGCACGCCATTGAGTCCGTTCTCATCCGCACCGATATCCGCTTTCGGAGCAGTCGCGCGAATGCTATAGTCAATGTCGATCGGAACCGTAGATAAATACTGACCTTTCTTGATGATCGCGCTGGTGTAACTCGTCCAGTGCAGGTCGGTATTGCTTGCCCATTTTGGATTACCGACGATCGAATTCGCATCGCGTCCGGTCCAGGATGGAATTGCTTTCAGCATTGCCAGCGTCGGATAGGTGGACGTACCGATCATGGCGACATTACCTTGCGGGGTAAAGTAGTCATTATAATCGACGACATCGAAATCCGCCGAGAGTGCTGCCGCAAGCGCATCGATCTGGCTCGATCCACTATTGGAGCGCTGGATAGCAATGATGTTATCCATCACGGTATCGTGATTGCCAACTCCATCCGGAGCGAGCACGGCGACGCCGTAATCATTCGGGGAATTGGTATTCTTTTCTTTCTTTTAGATGGGATACTCAATCCTTATCGTCCTACAAATAAAAACTCCCGATAGACCGAATCGCGGTTGCGGATATAGACGATTACGTCGGTCTGCGGCCGATGCCAATCCGGGAATTCGATGTGGAGGTTCATATTGGTATCGAGGGTACCGGTGCGGAGAAAAATTTCGGCGGGTTCGCGAATGGCTCCTCGAATCGTATCTCGTTTTAGCGGGACACCTCCCATGTTTCTGAGCGTGACAAATGCGATCTCACCCGGAGCAGGCCGGAAGCCGATGGTTTGCCGGTTCGAGTCGGCGCGAGCGATGTCACGACCACGATCCCATGCACGGGATCGTTCCATGTAGATCGTATCGTGGCCACCGGAGAGTGGAATTTCCTTAACGGCTTCGATCAGGCTCGCTGGCTTGCGGCCGCAAGCTACCAACACTCCTGCAAGTAATATGAGGAAGCATAATACCTTGTGTCGATAAAATACGTTCATTGAAATCTTGTACCGTGGAATTCAAAAATAATCAGAATCCGATCGGTGAATGCGAATTAACGATATTGTTGGGCAATTCATGGTCACCTAAGCGCAAGATTTGCGTTAAAGAATACGTTGTCAAAGCCAAACCAGGATGAGATGTAAAAAATCTAATCCGGGATTTAGTAAAACAAATTGTGTATTGATGATTAATCGTTACTGTTATGAACTCCGTCCGTAAGCATTTTACCGGACTTCTTCTCTTCGCAACCACCGGCCTTTTACTAAGCAGCTGTTACACGCAGCTCGCCAGTGATAAAAGTAACTATAGTTACACGGGCCGTCCTCGACGCGTCCATTCGGACACCATCGTCCACCCTCAATCTGAGGCCGTACGATACGATACGACCTACAAAGGCGATACGCTCTTTATCGACGAAGTGCGTCCACGCGCAGATTACTCGAATCCGGGTGGGACGACGGTGATCAATAATTACTACGACGATGGATATCAGCCGTATGATTATTATTCGTATCCACAGCCAGGTATAAGCCTATCGTTTGGATGGCCGGGCCCCTGGTGGCCAGACTATTCCTGGTATTATCCATGGTACTCCCCGTGGTATCCTCCGGTCTATTCCTACTATTCGCCGTTCTATGGTTTCGGTTATCCGGGCTATGGCTATGCGTCCGGTGGGTATTACGGTCATGGTTTTCATCATCATGATTTTTACGATCGTAGCTTCTACACGGGTATTGCACCGAATCGCGGTCGGATCGGTGGCGGTGAACGCCGTGCCGGTGGCGCTACAATAGTACCGATCCAAACGTCTGGCGGCATCGCTTCAGCACCATTACAAAGAAATATGTCTAACTCGATCGCCGAGGCAGGAATGCCAGTGGGCTCGAATGCTGCCACGATCGACCGCAATGCGCCGATTCATGCCGTAGCACCGGGCAATGGAGGAGCAATCACTCATATCGAAGCCGGACCTACTTCGACGCTAACGTCATCTACGCTAACGGCTCCTTCGAATGTAGCTCATGCGGGTTATGGCGCATTTGCTTCTTCCCATTCGCAAACCGTTATTGTACGGTCCCCTGGAATGACTTCCGCATTTCATAATAATGTTGCTCCGGTTAGCTCGATAAATAGCCGTTCTATTCAGAATGCCGGACAAATTCAGAATGCCGGACAGAATGCTCATCCTGTCGTAATTGTTCGGCGAACCGTCTCTTCCGGTTCTTATCCCACTGCTGGGAGCGCACGAAGCTACAATAGAGCTTCTTCGTCGGGTTATGGTTCTCGTTCGAGCAATGGAATCGGCCGATCCTATTCTGCTCCGGCACAGTCCGCTCCGTCCAGCAGAAGTGGCGGATCTTATTCAACGGGACGTAGTGGGGGCGGATATTCTTCAGGTCGAAGCGGCGGAAATTCCGGTGGTGGTAATTCCGGAGGCGGCGGAGGATCGGCGCGTTCATCCGGCGGCGGCGGTGGCCGCTCACGTTAACCTCCTAGCACATTAGATAATTTAATAAATGATGAGTTATGAACGATGAAGTTCTTCATAATTCATCATTCATACTTCATCATTGCTACAATATGCCTCGCTCGATCCTATTCGTACTAACTCTTCTTTTTCTGCCTTCTTTTCTTTATGCTCAATCGCTTGAAGATGCGTTGCGTGTGAGCACAATACCGCTTCCAAGCGGTTCTCGCGGACTCGCTATGGGCGGAAATCTTATCTCTTCCGCTGATGGCTACGATGCGCTCGATTACAATCCCGCAGCAATCGCACCGCTTGCTTCGCGCGATTTCGGGATTTCTTTCTTTAATCGCGACCATCAATCGACTGCACAGTTCTTCGGGCAACCCTCCGATGCTTCGCTTACGCAGACGTCGCTCTCCTCCATTGGGCTTGCCGCTCCATATCCTACTGTACAAGGACATCTCGCGATGGGAATTTCTTTCGATCGCATTCGAGATTATACTTCGACTTACAGTTTCAAAGCGATCAATCCGAATTCTTCGCTCTTCAATACCCAAGGTTTCGTACTTGATCAGGGCAACCCCTTGGGTGGATCTAATCGCGAATATCTTGCTAATAATAATCTCGCTTATGCGCTCGGTTTAACGTATGAAGTGCCTGATACCGGCGCGTTTACGCTCACGACGCCATTTCGCGGTGGTCTACAGCAGTCGGGCACCATATCCGAAACAGGAAGTCTTAATGCCGTTCGAATTGGAGCTGGTATTGACATTGCGCCGGGAGTTTCGGCGGGCGCGACACTCAATCTGTTGTTTGGGACTTATGATTATTCGCGGGACTACCACGAGACAGATGTTAATGGAATTTTCGCAAATGACACAAATACCGCTGCACCGGCTCAATTTAAATCAGCCGAAATTATTGATGCGGTCCATGAAGACCAAAGCGGCGGAAGCCTGAAACTAGGACTCCTCGTAAGCAGCCTCGACATCGTGCGGTTTGGTCTGACGGTCGAAACACCGACCATTCTTCACATTGACGAAACTTCGAGCCGCACCGGCTCTGCAACGTTCGGCGGAGCAGGCACCTATTCATTTCTCGATCAGAATGATGCTACTACATACCAGCAGAGTTATGATATTCAAACTCCATTGCGTATTGGAGCGGGAGCTTCCCTACACATGCTGGGCTTAGTGGCTTCTGCAAGCATAAGCTACGCCGATATGTCGCAGATTCAATATACGAATTCCGATGTCGATATGAGCGCCCTGAACCAAATGGCGCATGACTCATTGCGAGGAGTTCTTTCGTGGCAGCTTGGTGCCGAATATGTCATCCCTGTGGTTGGTCTCAGTGTACGCGCTGGCTTTTCCGATGAACCGTCAGCCTTCAAAGGGGATCCATCATCGTACGATACAAAAGCAATTTCGGCCGGCATCGGTATTCCGATCGGTAAGTCGGTTGTACTTGAAGGCTCATATCGACACACAACCTATCACACAAGTCATGCGATCTATAACGATATTAATATCGATGGTACGCCCGCGAGCGCAAACATCGGCGACGATGCCATTTCCCGTAACGATATAGCAGTCTCTTTCAACTACCTGTTTTAAGTGTTTGCTGTTCATTGAAAGCAC
>DASZLH010000177.1:0-13303 GCA_035552495.1 Kapaibacterium sp. (SeqCode)
AGTTAAAAACGATCTTCGATTCATTTACTCTGCCAATAGTGTGTGTGGAGACGAATGACCTGGATATTATTGATGACATGTTTACGCGTTTAAACGAAGGGGCTCCATTGAATGCAGCAGAAAAGAGAAATGCGATCGGAGGCCCTATGACCACATCGATTAACAAGGTTGCTTCACAGAAGTTTTTCACAGAATGTGTTAAATTCTCAAATAAACGTTATCAGCACAGGGAAGTAGCGGCAAGACTGCTTTTTATTGTTGCTTCGCAGAAGAACAACCAGGAGATTGTGGATACGAAGAAGGCTTTCCTTGACGCATTTGTCAAATCGATGAAAAAGCAACCTAAGCTGTCAAAAGAATACGAGGAGGCGGTTGCCTCTGTTCTCAAAAAGATGCACTCAGCATTTCACAAACAAGATCCACTTCTAAGGTCGCAGTCCAATGTCCCTATTTACTTTCTTCTCTTTGATGACATGAGAAAACAAGGCGGCAAAACTGTAAAGAGAGAAATTTTATCTAGGTTCGCAGGCGCAGTTGCAAGTAATAGAGAAACAGCTGAAAAAGATTTATCAAGTGCTGATCCAGCGTTGCTCGAATTTGAAAGATTATCAATTCAGGGCACCAATGATGCAAGCTCGATAAAGAGACGGTTCGAGATATTAAAGAAATATGTCTCCTTCCATCAGAGTAGTAACAAGAAAAAGGAAGGTAGTCTGCAACTAACTCATAAATAAAGCGGAATTCGATTTAACCGAGAGCGGAAGGTGCCTTGCTGCTATCAGTGTGAAGAGCCCCCCCTTTACTAACAAAATATTCGCCTCCCGACCGCAAGCTTCTGCATCGCGGTAGTTCCTTCGGCATTAATTGTTGTCCTCAGTAGACACCGCAATTCAATTTTTTTCTTACAGCCTCTTGATTCAGAGTCGATTTATGCGTATATTTGTGTAATCCCAATTTTTTTAAAAACCCTTAATCCAGTACTTTCAAGATGAAAAAACTTTTTGCATTCGCACTAGTACCTGTTGTTGCCTTTAGCATATCGAGTTGCGGCAGTTTAGCCAGTTCGCTTAAGAATACCGTCGAGAATACCGCGACTGGTAAAATCGACGATAAAGCCAGCGAGGAAACTGGCGCCGCCATGGACACGATGCTCGGCAACGGCCACGGCAGCTCGGCGCAAAATAATACGGGCACCTCGAATACTTCCGTTGCCGGACAGCCCGCTAATGCTCCGCAAACAATTACTGCCTATCAGAACTATGACTTCAAGCCCGGTGAGAATATCGTGTTCGATGATAATTTCGTGAGCGATCAGGATGGCGAATTCCCCGCTCACTGGCATCTCGAAAATGGTCAGGGTGTCGTCAATGGCGTAAACGGTCAGCCTGCCTTTCTGTTGACCGAAGGAAATTACGTGCTGGTCACCCCGCGCATGAAGACCGACAATTATCTTTCGGATCCCTGTACCATTGAATTCGATTATTTTGCGAATCATGGATATGCACCAATGGTCCGCTTTATCGATACAAAAAGTGAAAATCGCGACGTTCATTTCGGGCATTCGGTAGAGACTGGTTATTTCCCGAAGGATCTTTCCGGAAGCGATATTGGCTCGGAGGAGGATTACTTCAATAAATGGCACCACGCCGCTATCATTTATAAGAACGGCCAGATGAAAATGTATTTGGATAACTCGCGCGCGCTCGTCGTGCCCGAGTGCGGATTCGTACCGGCGAGCCTGAAAATCGGTGGTATTGGTGGCACCGATAATCCGATCACGATCCGTAACGTGCGCCTTGCCAATGGTGGCAATTCCAATACAATCGGCGCATTATTAACGAATGGCAAATTCGTCACGCATGGTATTACGTTCGATGTAGGCAAAGCGACGCTCCGTCCCGAGAGCATGGGTACGCTGAACGATGTTGCGAAATTCCTGAAAGGCGATCCGGCTGCGAACTTTGAGATCGATGGCCACACCGATAATTCCGGCGCTGCTGCTACGAATATGACGCTTTCTCAGCAGCGCGCGGATGCCGTGAAAGCGCAGCTCGTAACGATGGGCATCGACGCTTCGCGCTTATCGACGAAAGGTTTCGGCGCGTCCAAGCCCATCGCAGGCAACGATACGCCAGAAGGCATGGCAAATAACCGCCGAGTCGAATTTGTCAAGATGTAACCGCCCAATCTATTATTCAGGCGCATGTGGTGGCAACACTGCATGCGCCATTTTATTTAGGTGTAGCTGTCCATTTTTTATTTGTACTTTCCTGGATGAATCTTTACCGATTTGCTCTCGGTTAGGATGATGTTGTCAAGAATGGGATCACGAAAGCTTCGCCAATATTTAAATCGCTTGTGGTAAATAAACCCCCGATGGTAAAACCCGTTGCCGCCTTCGTTCTTTTTATAGCAGTCCTATTTGTCTATGTCATTCCGGTGCGCGCGCAAAGTGAAGACGATCTTGCACAGCAGGACGTAAAAAATCGCATCAACCGGATTATCGATACCGCTATGGGAATCGCTCACGATCGCGCGGCCGATTTCAACGCGCGCATCGCGACGATCAACGAAGCGCGCCCGCTCGAACTCGCCAATTTCGATTCCTCCCATATTGCGAATAACGTCACCCGCGTCATCGATTTCTCCAACTATCTCGCCGGCTTTCGCAGGACGGACGATTCGCTCGGCCGCGCGCTCGAAGATTCGCTCTTCATCCTGCACGAAGAAATTCCGCAAACGCAGGACCGCGTGACCCTCGAAGCCTTTCAGGATTCCTATGCTACCGATCTCAAAGCCTTCGATAGTTATGTAGAAACGTTGGGGACGCTCTACTCCGAAGTGCTCGATGTCCTGCTCTTCGTGCAGCAATCGAGTTATGAAATTCATAACGATCAATTGCAATTCCGGTCGCAAAAGGACGTTGCCGAATATCGCAAATTGATGAAGCCGATCGATGCGACTTCCACCGCATTAAAAAAAGCGAGCGAGGAATCGCGAAAAGCGACCGCGCTCGCCAATCAAAAAATTGCCGAAATAAACGGCGGGAAAATACCCGCTACGCCCGCCAGCCATAAAACAAAGAAACCATGAGCGTGACCGTCCACGAAATTTCGTCCAAAGCCGATAAGCGCCAGTTCGTGCGCATGATGTGGGATATTTATCAAGGCGACTCGAACTGGGTGCCACCGCTCGAAATGGACCGCATGAAACTGATCGACGAGAAGAAAAATCCGTTCTACTCCCACGCCGATACCAAATGGTTTGTTGCAGAACAAAATGGAAAAATTGTCGGGCGGATTGGTGCGATCATAAATCACACCTACAACGAACTTCAAAACGAGAAGGCCGGATTTTTCGGATTTTTCGAATGCGTTAATGATCCATCCGTTGCACGGTCATTGTTTGAAGCCGCAGAATTCTTCCTTCTTAGTAAAGGAATGAACGTCGCGTATGGGCCGGCCAATCCCTCTTCGAACGATGAGTATGGCCTGCTCGTCGAAGGCTTCGACCGCCCGCCCGTCATGCTCATGACCTATAATCCGCCCTACTACGCGTCGCTCATCAAGCACAATGGTTATACGAAATCGAACGATCTGTATGCATATCTATTGTCGCAAAAAACATCGCGCTCGGAAAAACTGGAGCGTGTCACCAAGGCATTGCAGGCTCGGCATAACATAACCATTCGCCCGCTCGATACGAAACGCTTCAATGAAGAAGTCGCGCTGATAAAGCATATTTACAATGCGGCCTGGGAGAACCAGGGCTTCGTCCCCTTCACCGATGCGGAGATCGACTTTATGGCGAAAGACCTGAAGCAGATCTACGATCCCGAACTGGTGCTCTTCGCGGAAGTAAATGGTAAGCCGGTCGGATTCTCGCTTTCGCTGCCCGATATTAACCAGTCGTTTCAAGCCGGCCCGCGCATACCGCCGGGCATGATGAATCTCCCGACAGGGATATGGAGTTTGCTGACCAAGAAAAAAGCGATCGACACACTGCGCATTATTGTGCTCGGCGTGTTGCGCGAGTATCGCGGTCGCGGAGTCGATGCGTTGCTCTATTGGGAAACGATGGAACGCGCGCTCAAAAAAGGCTACCAATATGGCGAAGCTTCCTGGGTCGAAGAAGACAATGCGCCCATGAACCGCGCCGCCCAAATGATGAACGGCGTGAAGTATAAGACCTACCGGATTTACAAAAAGAACCTGGATTCCGCGGATTAGATGGATTACGCGGATTACTTTTGCCGGCATACAAGTATTGTTTGAATACCAGATTTTTACACATGGAAGCATTCGAACGAACCGAAACCAATCCTGTGAATCCATCAAATCCGCGTAATCCAAGTTCTGATATTCGCGGATTAGATGGATTACGCGGATTACTTTTGCCGTCATCCAACGTATTGTTTGGCAACGTATAGTTTGAGTACGATTTTTCACACACAGAAGCATTCGAACGAACCGAAACCAATCCTGTGAATCCATCCAATCCGCGTAATCCAGGTTCTGATATTCGCTCGCACTTGTATGCTCAGTATGTAAGCACATTCAAGCCAGAGAACGCTGCGACTACTGCCGCAGAACTCGCACATTATTATCAATGGTGCGATGAGCGGTATTATCCATTCCTTCGCTCGCTTCCAAAATCGGCTGCGATATTGGAGTTTGGCTGCGGCCACGGGCGAATGCTCAATTATCTCCATCAAAAAGGATTTCGAAATGTCAAAGGCATCGATATTTCGGATGAACAAATTGCGCTTGCCGATGCACAGGGCCTCGATGCAGAAATCGCTGACGTATTTACCTTCCTCGAAGCGGAAAGCACTCCACTCGATTGCATTATTGCGATCGACTTTGTCGAGCATTTTTCCAAAGAAGAATTGTACCGTCTGTTTACGCTCGCTCACGATCGCCTTACAAAAAATGGTTTGTTTCTGGTTCAGACAGTCAATGGCGAAGGACTTTTTCCTCGGCAGATTATCTATGGGGATTTAACGCACTCGACGATACTCACTCCCGGTTCGATGCAGCAATTACTGCAGGCAACGGGCTTTAGCGATACTCGTTTTGCCGAGTGCAGTCCTATCGTTCGAGGCATAAAGGGAATGGTACGAGCCTCGTTCTGGAAGCTGATAAAGACCGGCGCGAATGTTATTCGCATGATCGAATCGGGCAAGCGGCAATCCGTATGGACCGAAAATTTCATTACTGCCGCCAGGCGTTGAAGTTCGAACATTCTCCCCTCTCAGGTTTGTTTGCCTCACTTCATGACTGTAGAGGAGCTTACCCAACGCATTACATCACGCGACCGTCGCGCCATCGCGCGCGCGATTAGTATTGTCGAAAACGATGGCGAGGAAACCGGCGCGTTGCTTCGCACGCTGGCGCCATCGCTGGGGCACGCATATCGTATCGGCATTACCGGTCCTCCCGGCGCGGGCAAATCGACACTTACATCGGAGTTGACCAAGCTGCTCCGTTCGCGCGGCAAGACGGTTGGCATTATCGCTATCGATCCCACTTCCCCCTTTACCGGCGGCGCATTACTTGGCGACCGCATTCGTATGCAGGAAATCTCGATGGACAAGGGTGTCTATGTCCGTTCGATGGCAACACGCGGGTCGCTTGGCGGCCTATCGGCGAAAGCGAAAGACGCCGCCGATGTGCTCGACGCCGCTGGATTCGATTACGTGATTTTCGAAACTGTTGGCGTGGGGCAGTCCGAGCTCGACATCGCAAAAGCCGCGGATACTACTATCGTTGTGCTCGTACCGGAATCCGGCGATGCCGTGCAGGCAATGAAATCGGGATTGATGGAAATCGCCGATTTCTTTGTCGTCAATAAAAGCGACCGCGAAGGCGCCGATCAGGCCGTGCGCGCGCTTAAAACGATCCTGAGTTTTCGCATCACCCACAAAACAGACGAGTGGATTCCGCCGGTCGTCAAAACGACTGCGAGTAAAAATATTGGCCTGGAAGATGTGCTCGATACCATCGAACTACACCGCGAGCATCTCATAAAAACGGGTGAATTACACTTGCGGCGAAAATCTCGCGAGCGCGACCGAGTCCGCGAGCTCGTCGAAGCCATGCTGCGCATCGACTTCTGGAACGCCGAGCGATCGCAGAAATTAGAGCACGAACTCGACCGCATCACTCAACACCAGCAAACAAGCTTCGACGTAGCACGAGAATTAGTCGAGCACGCGGGGAAATAGGAGACGTAAATATCCAGCCCCCAGCACGCTGAGGCCGAAGTTTAAAGCTAAGCTTACTCACCGCCGCAATATTGAATTTGTGCATCTCCCCCCATAACGTTTGTGCAACGACCGTTGTTAAAAGCCTGACCGGGAAACTGAATGTACCAATAACCCCACACACCATGGTCAGAACTACTACAATAATAATCATAAGGAGATTTTATTATAGCCGAAAGGCACCAGCCTTTTCCATTTAGACACTCGCCTGACGGTACTGATAAAGCGTTAACGTTATCAGTATAGAGTTCCTTATCAGTAAAATCATAATGTATATATAGCCCACCGCCCTCTGGAGTAGTAAGTTTTGTATAACCGTCATCAGAATACAGTATATTTGTCTCATCATAAGACCCACCTCCCCAATCGTCGAAATTGAGTGGGCCAATTACATATGAGAACGAAAATTTGTGACCGCAATCTGCACAATTTGTTGGACTGACAGGGCATAAGAATCCACCCGACAAAAAAATAATTATAGGTAAGAACAAAATAGCAGTTACCCGTATTATCGAATTTTTACTTGATATTATATTCATAATTCAACTAAATTTACGGTTTAATAAACGTGCAAAGGTGCGAATCGACGGCGGAACAAAAATAAAATTGTCTGCCGTGATGCTGAGAAGTTTTCTCATTCTCAGTGATGACATGAACAATGAGTATTCCTTTATTTGGAAATCCTGAAAGACTCCCAGGAGAAATAAAATATGACCCTGAACTTGATCCCGGAAATGCCGGAGACATAAAAGAATGTACCATTTGAGAGAGATCTATAGATGTATCGATAGCATGTGCAAGATCGGGGAGGGTTGCTACAATGATTCTTATCGAATCGCTATGCGGGTTTGAATATGTAACGGTGAATCCAGAGTCAATAGAAACGGAATCGTTGTGCATTAGCTGTAGCGGGGTAGAAATAGTGCAGAGACTCGGTGGATTTATAGTATCCCTAAATGTTCCGATATCATCAGTATCTTTAATCCACCAAATTTGAGGGCTGCTCCAACCGCTAAGGTGCGGTACCGAGTAATCATGGTCCAAAACAAGAGTGTCGGATCCGAGAAATAATCTCCCAGTCAAGCCTCTCGGATTGCCATTCGTATCGTACGTATCTGCATTAGCCGATGTGTTTAGACCCCACACGCCATCTCCCCCTTCACCATACATAGCCTCAGCATAAAAATAGCCGGCATAGTTGCTGGAACCGGATGCGCCAAACACGCTAAATGGAAATGGAACATAAGGCCGAATTTGGATGGGAGTTTGAGCGCAGGATGCGATAGTAATTAGTAGTATTAATCCTAATACCGATTTGCCGAATGTTACTTCAAAGCTTTGATTCGATTTTTTCATTTTCAACAACTCCTTAAAACAACCCTATATTTTATTAACAGAAAATGCTTTTCTAATGAAGCAACTCTCTCTCTCTCTCTCGTTCCCTCAAAAGAAGAATAATATTTAAATTTATGTGGGGTGCATATTTTATCATTTGTGGGATCAAACTGTCTACGGCAGGGACATTGACTGCCATTGCGTTTTTAATCGCAGAGATAGTCTTATATTTCGAAACTACGAAACGAGGGTTTAGTTTTACTCAGTTTTTTCTAATCCTAATTATAAGTTCTAGTGTTGCCGTGCTCGGTGCTGCGCTGCTTTCTGCGCTCGAGTTCCAGTATTCATTGACACAAATCATACAAAACCAAGCAGGAAGTTCTCATATTGGAGGATTTTTACTAGTTGTTCCTTCTATTATGATTATAGCAAAGTGGCAAAGATTACCAAGCTTAAAGGTGCTCGATGCTGCTGTACTAAGCTGGTGTGCTGGCTACACCATAGGTCGGCTCGTCTGTTTTTTCGATGGCGATGGCTGTTATGGAATCGAAACGTCCTCAATATTCGGAATGACATTCCCTAATGGCATTGTTCCAAGCTATGTTCCTGTTTATCCTACTCCGTTATTCGAATCCTTTTATAGCTTAGTTATATTGGGGGTATTTTATTATCTCTATGATCGTAAAAATGCCGGAGAAGTACCTGATGGCCGAATATTTTTCGGCGCCTCTTCTTGGATGTTCGCCTGCCGCTTTGCTGTGGAATATATTCGAACGAATCCGAAATATGCGGGGCTCTCTCTTGCACAATGGTTATGTATTCCATTGACTTTCGGCTTCTCGGCTGCTAATTGTTTTCTTCGACAAAAGAAATCGTTGACAGTCATGGAAAAAATGTAGACTACCATTCCGATATCGCAAACCACTAAGTAAATGGCTATTCTTTCGAACCGCAAGTACTTCGCTTAAACTCGCACTACAGAATAAAAAAAAGCCCCCTCTCCCAGCAGGGAGAGGGGGCTGGGGGGTGAGGCATCCCAAAACTTTTTCCTATCTCGCTATAATCAGCTTCCCTTCCGCGACTTCCCCATCCGGGCCGCTCACTCTCACGAAATAGCTGCCGCTTGGCAGGCCATTGGTGATCAGATTGAGTTGAGAGGCGCCATCGGAAATCATTGCCGGCTGAACCTGCGAGACTTCCCTGCCCGATGCATCGAACAGCCGCACTTCGACCGGCATACTCCGCAGCGAATGTACATAAATCGTCGCGGCATCTTTCGCTGGATTCGGCGATAAGATTATTCCGAAACCGGAGGTACTTGCCGTCGTGCGATCGACACCCGAAAGGACCGGAACGCCGGTGCCCGTGAGTATCAACGGCGCAAGCGATTGATCGGACTTGACTGCGTTGAGCATTCCGCCCTGACTACCTAATGCCGTTGGAGAAAATGTAATGTCAACCGGCAGCGAATCTCCCGCTGCGATGATGGCCGGTGTGGTCACAGCAGAATGGCTATACGCGCTGCTGCCTGTTATGGTAAACGAACTGACGGTAATTGCTGCGCCGCCGGTGTTACGCAGCGAAGCGTGCATGGTCCGGCTCTTGCCCGTATCGACATTCGAAAAATCAAGCGTCGATGGCACCCAGGCAAGTTGTCCGGATACACCGCTGCCGGCCAGATTGATCGTTCGAATCGGCGTGCTTGCATCGTCCGTCGTAAGTGTCAGCGTTCCGGTATACGATGTAGCGCTCGCCGGTGTGAAATGGATCGAGATCGTTGCTGTGCCCGATCCGGCAACACTCGCGACCGTATCGCCCTTGGAAAATACATTGGTGCTTTGCGTTAATTTATACGAAATAATTTTAACGCTCGCCGTTCCAGAATTCGTTAGTGTGACCGTCTTCGTCACTGGCGTGCCGACGGGCACCGCGCCAAAGTCGAGATTAGCCGGGACACTCAGCGCGCTGTTAATGCCGGTACCTATGATGTCGATCGTATCGGACGGAACATTCGGATCGTCACCGGAAACAATGACCGTCCCATAGAATGTACCGAGCGAAATTGGCGCAAATAAAATATTCGCCGCATTGGAATTACCCGCTGCGATAAATTGCGGAGCCGAGACGCGGTAGAATGGCGGAGTGGGAGAGACTGCAACGTTCGTGACCGTAAGAATATCGGTCCCTGTATTTTCGATGGTAAAATCTCGCGTGGTCGAATCGCCGAGCTTTACATCGCCCATGTTTACCGTATCATGATCCGCCACAGCCATGTGCGGTAATGCGCCGGAAGCAGTGACGAGCACTGTTACGGAGCTATCGGTCGGATCGTCTGTTACAAAATGGAGCGTTGCGGAATCCTGCCGCTCCAGATTGGGAAGATAGTTGATCTGGATAGTCCCCGCCGCACCGGGGAGCACACTCGTTGGGAAATTCCCCAGCGAAAATTTTGCGCCAGGTTGTGTCAATGCAAAATTTGAAAGATGGAGCGTATCGTTGCCGGTATTATGAAATTGTATCGTACCGAGCAACTGCTGATTGACATGACTGGACCCGAGTGAGGCTGTCGTAGATATCTGAATCTGCGGCAGTGTCCCGGCTCCGGAAAGCGAGACCGACGGCGCGGTTACTCCATTCGAAGCCGAAAAACTGAGCGTGCCGCTATAGGTCTGTTTCGATGTCGGCGCGAATGCGACCATGACCGTATCCGATTGATTCGGCACCAGCGTTAGGTTAGACGGACCGGAAGCAATCGAAAATCCCGCGCCGGAAATAGCAGGCGTTTGCAGGAAGAGAGTGTCATCGCCGGTATTTTCATATACAAAGGGCATGAGCCTCGTTCGGCCAGTACGAAGATTGCCAAAGGCGAGCGTCGTCCCATTCGGACTGGTAAAGATCGCCTGTACACCCTGCCCCGACACATACACGGCCAGCCGCTGCTGCGGTACTGTATCGGAATTAGTGCTGAAGATCAGCGAATCGGAGAACGTGCCGCGAGCCGTCGGAGCAAACGCAAGCGAGTCCATTTCTGTCGATCCATTCGAGAGCGAACGGTTCGTGCTCGTAGGAGAATTCGAGAAGGGAGCGCCCGATTTCAAGCTGCTCGAATTGATCGTGATCGCAGCATCGCCCGTCGAACTCACGAGCAGGCTGTCCGCTTTCCTGTGACCGACGCGAAGCGAGCCCAGCGCCACCGATGTGCGTCCGAGCGCGATCCGTTTCGACGGTGCGACAACATGAATTATAAATTTCGAAGAATTATTCCATTCATCGCTGCAACCCCCTAAGCCATTGCTGCCATCGCCGTTTACAGCATTACCGGTGGCATAGAGCGTATCGTAGCCAGCGGTCGAGCCGGACGTATACGTAAAAGTCCATGAGCAGGACCCACCAGTAAAACTTTTAGGTGTGCTATGGGTTAGCTCTCCATTAACGAGTTGCAGACCTGTCCCTGCAGCTAAGCCACTACCGGAATACGATGCGACTTCGACACCGCCATCGCTTTCGGAGCTGTTTGCAACGGTTACTGTAAAGGTGTAGGATGTGCTCGGGGACGCAGTAAGTGGGGAACTGCCGCTGGAAGTGCTCAGTGTCACCGTTGTGTTCGTTGAGGACGATGTGCAATGGCAATAGCAACCGGTATTAGTGTATTTATCAGTTAGATTATTTATGCTCAATCCATTTGAGTGGGCATTTATATCGACAATCGCATACGCCCCGATAATTGCCAGCATAGCTACGATCAGGATGGAACCCGCTCGCAACCGTCTAAAAATAGTCGGTAACCCGAGATGAGTTGACAATTTTTGGTATGGAAACTTAATGAAATCCATAAATTAATTTGGATGATGAATTTTGAAGTACCAGTCTTGTAACACTAATGCCTTATAAACCAAGACACGTAAGAGAGTGGCATTGTTACAAAAATGCAATCCCTTAAAATAAAGCTTATTCGAAGATGGCTCAGTGAAAACGCCGAAGTGCTTACTACAAGCATTCACTTCTCGCTCAATTACTGGTAAAAAAAGCCTTTCACAAAGATATTGACTCGGAAATTTGTAGCAACTGCACTTGAGGCAATCGAGCAATACACATTATTACCTGCTGTAACAACTGGCAGTGAAATCCCCGAAAGATAGGATGCTTTAAAAGTAGGAGCCGTGATTGGAGGAGCGCTTGCGCCAAAAAGTTCATTTCCAGCAATAGTGGTTCCAATTTTAAAAGTTCCATTTGAAACAAATCCACTAATTCCGGTCGTCACTACGATAGCTTCCGTGCAAATAAAGTTGAAGTTGGCTGGAACAGTGAAGATCGTGAAACTCGTGCCTACACCCGCAGTCATATCGACATTATATTGCATAAACATAGTTTGTGTTGTGCTGGCATCGGAAATTGCAATGCTTCCCGATTTGCCAATATCGGCTAAACCATATGTGCGATTTGCTGCTGGAGCACCTCCAAACAGTGTAATCGAATGTGAATTCGCTAGATTATAAAAAACAATATCACAATTAGTCGCACTTGGTGACCCAAGTATGAGATCGCCTGTATTATCAATCTTCGCTACCGTAACACCATTCTTTTTCCATTGCTGTAAATCGCTAGTATATGTCGAAGACCCATTATCAATCGTTAGGGGCACAACGTCCGCTGTAGGTGTTACTGTGTTTGTGGCAGCAGTAGCTGGGTCGGTATGAACGTAATCGGTTTGAGCTCGCACTCCCACATTGAAAAGGAATATTACTGCCAACGCCAAAACGAGAATCCGTGATGTTTTCATTGTTGTAATTAATTATTGAAAAGAGCCAGAAGGGACTCATGGAAAATTGTTGTATCGTCTTATTAAAGACACCAAAAGACCCGCCCTATTACAATCAGAAAAAAATAGTTGAAGCTTCAAACTCAATGAACTGAAATGCGGCTTGTCCGGTTAAATGCGCGCCTCTATCGGGCAGATGAGGCTTTGGCGCTTATTAAAAGCGACGAAACTCTTATAATTTAGCCACTAATCAGCAAAAAGCAGTAGATGCCAACAATCAATCAGTTAGTACGTCTGGGCCGCGAAGAGCTGACGTATAAGTCTAAATCCCCCGCTCTCAAGAACAGCCCGCAGCGCCGCGGAGTCTGCACGCGCGTCTATACGACGACGCCCAAAAAGCCAAACTCGGCGCTCCGCAAGGTTGCGCGCGTAAAGCTTACGAGCGGCATGGAGGTCACGGCGTACATTCCGGGCGAAGGTCACAATTTGCAGGAGCACTCGATCGTAATGATCCGTGGCGGCCGCGTGAAAGATCTTCCCGGCGTTCGCTACCATATCATTCGCGGCACGCTCGATACGCAGGGCGTCCAAAACCGCAAGCAAGCCCGTTCGAAATACGGCGCGAAGCGGCCCAAGTAATTATCGGAACCGGGATTTATGGGATGCATGGGATTTCTGGGATAATAAAAGATCCCATCCAAAAAATCCCATGCATCCCATAAATCCCGGTTCAGACAACATATACGGATTCAGCCGGACTGCCTGGTGTCCAGCAAGGATAGCAGTTCTGGCTCCGTAGAGACACGCTCGATGCGCGATCATTATACCCATAATGATTGCACCTACAGCATAACCAAATAACACACATGAGACTTAGCTTAGAAGACCTGTTAGCGTCCGGCGCCCACTTTGGGCACTTGACCCGCCGTTGGAATCCGAAGATG
>DASZLH010000178.1:0-4212 GCA_035552495.1 Kapaibacterium sp. (SeqCode)
GAAGATTTTACAGCATCGAAGGCGGCACGATGGGCATGATTAGCAATCTCGGGTATCTTGTAAGTGGCGCATTCAAACGAGACGAAAGTTATCGGCTTGGGGACGATCGATATCGCTGGAATGGCTATGCAAAGCTCACGCTGCCGATAGATGGCGCAAATAAAATCTCGCTTTCTGGACTTGCGGCCAATGAAGACCACGGCGGCTGGCTGTATTGGCAAAGTCTCGCACACCCGTTATTGCCATACGACTCTCTCTCAGCTATTAACGGACGCATCCATTCTTTTAAATCGGATATTATCGGAAATTGGAGAAGTTATTGGAGCGATGACGTCACCTTCGATCTAAAAGCCAATAATTTTCATACGAATTTCACGACTGATCCGTCATTCCCCGGCGATACAGCCGGACCGCATTCGAGCGCGAACAATCTCAATGGGGATGCTTCGGTAACGTGGGTAGCAAGCCCCATGACTGTACTTACCGTAGGCGCGGCAGCGGCATGGCAGCAAGTCTCTTCCGATTTATTTCAAGACCATCATGGCATTACAGCGGGGGCATTCGTGCAAGCCGAGATAAAGCCGATAGAATGGCTTTCGATTATTCCCGGCATTCGCTATGATGATATTAAGTATGATGAAGTACCCGCTGAGAGCCAGTTTTCGCCGAAGCTCGGAATTTCTTATGCGTTATCGAATTCGATTGAACTGCGCGGATCGTATGGGTCGGGATTTCGCGCGCCGAGTATCGGCGAACGATTTATCGAAAGTATTATCGATGGCTTTACCGTTCGTCCAAATTTAAGTCTAAAACCTGAGCGCAGTTCCTCTTATGAAGTTGGAGGGACGTGGCAATGGGAATTCCTGTCACTCGATGCAGCCGGCTTCTACACACGCTATCAGGATCTCATCGAAGCGAATCTCATTCAGGATGTATCGGCCGGAGCTGCCTATATTCAATTCCGAAATTTAACGCAGGCGCTTATCGCCGGTCATGAGGAAAATGTTACGATCAAGCCATTCGGTGATGCACTCGAATTAAAAGCCGGTTATACCTACATTTATCCGGAGAACACCGAGACACATCAGATATTGGAATTTCGTCCGAGACATGTTCTGTTACTTTCCGCTTCTGGAACACAATGGCATATTATCATCGGTGCCGATTTCCGTTACATCAGCCACTACGAAACGATGGATTCGCTGCTCGCTCAGGAAATTCCGGATGGCAGCGCTCGCGTCGATGCACGCATTCTCGATGTCCGCTTAGGCTATGACCTAAACGCGATCGGCTGGCCGATTGAAGCAACGCTCCAAGTGAAAAATCTGCTCAATTATTATTACGTGGAAATTCCCGGCAATCTCGCACCCCCTCGTAATTATTCCCTGAGATTGCAGGCAGATTTTTAATGATTTTATTTCGGCACTAGTTCGAACCGCTTCCAATCGGCTCCGTGGTCGAAGAGTGGGACGGTGATAAGCCCGCCACGCTTAAATAAACCGACCATATCTTTGTAATGATCGCCGAAGATCGCTTCGGAATTTCCAGTCGGCAGTGATGCCAAAAGATTTGGCGATTTCATATCGGCGATCATTCGCATCGAAGGACCGATCTGCATTTCGTATGGCTTCCAGAGATAATATGTGGCTTGCCACACCGTTGTCGGTCCTCCCGGCATTGCACCGGCGTCGATATCGACGAGCCGCGCGACGAGTGCGCTTTGTTTATCGAACGGATGCCGAAACGTCAGCGTATGCAAACGTCCCCATTGCCACGTTCGCAGATCGCGGCCGAATGTCCTCGCCAAAATCCGAAGCGATTCCCGAAATGAAATTTGAATGATCGAATCGCGATGCTCTGGAAGGTTGCTAAGCGTATTTACATTATCCCACCAGACATTTGCAGAGTCAGGCAGAATACGCGCGAGCGTGCGGAGCGGCACATTATCGAGATAGATAAATTCTTTATATCGCTCCGTCCCAAGCTCGTCGCGAAACGTGTTCTCGATAAGCCGGTTGAGGAATACGGAAAAAATCGTAGGAGAAATTTCTTCCGCACGCATTCCGCCGTCCCAATTACGAAGATAATCGAGCACCTCCGCCGTAAAAAGATCGATCTTCGGAGTTTTAAGCGTATCCTCTGGCGGCCGGCGCGACGCAATATAGAGCGAATCTTTTTGCACGATCAGGCGGACGGCACTATCGCTTATCGAAGTCTGCTTACGCAAAGAATCCTCCTTCCACATAATTTCCATGGAGTCGAGCCGAAATGCCGAAGTGCTATCCGGCGTAATGCGCGGCGGATGTGGATCGGGATAGAGAGCGAGTAAATACGAAAGCACACGCCGTAGATCGAACGGGCTAATCACATCGGTTTGGATCCGGGCGATGGCACCGGTATCCAATCGTCCATCATGTTCAATAAGATCGGCAATACGGTCTGCACGAGAAGAAGGCTCCCAGTTATTGCCAATTGGGACCGAACGATTACGCATCGGCGGATTATTCGCCGATACGATATATCCTCGCGCCGGAGTGCTCAGGGAATAGTTGCCATGAACGAATCCGGTCCAGGCATCGGCTGGATTCGACCCATCGCGAGGAAGCATGAGCCGTTCCTCGTTGCCGGAACGCCGCGGCAGCCTCCCTATATACTGATAACCGATATTTCCATTCGCATCCGCTACGCATAGATTCAAACACGGCGTTGCAAATCCTTCCATGTCACTTCTCGCTTCAGCGATCGTCTTCGATCGAAGCAGATGAATGAACCCCGCCATTTCATCACTAAGCGCATAGAGTCCATTCCATTGCAGCGCGACGGGTGCAATCCGAGTAGTGCCGGGCCGAACGGTCCGAAAAATCGTTGTATCCGAAATGCCGCCCGCGCGCCGGTCACCTACAAATGCTCGCACAAGGCTATCGGGATGCATCTCGCTGACGACCGGCCCCTGCACGGTCATCAAAATATTTATCGGGACTTTAATCAACGGATTCGTTTTGATCGAATCCTGCATCTCGATCGTATCGTGAATGACCGAGAAATTTCGCGGAGCACCGTTCGGGCCGATATAACGCGGGAATCCGGAAGTAGCGCTCGTGTCGAGCTTTTGAGTGAAGTAATCGCACTCATCGGCCATGCCGTTCGTAATGCCCCACGAAAGATCGGCATTCCGTCCGCAGAGTATCAATGGAATTCCTGGAATGAGAAATCCCGCGACGTTTAGTCCATCGTCGCTCGAAATATGCGCGAGATACCACCTCGCTGGCGCGCGCAGTTCGAGGTGTGTATCGTTTTCGAGGATTGCTCCACCTGTTTTCGTCCTGCTGGGCGCTAACGCGAATGCATTCGACCCCCCGCCGCCCACATTCGAACCTACTACTTCGCTCAGTTCATGCTCCACCTCCCGAAACGTCTCGAAGCAATCGGACATAGCTGGATTGTTTTTATCTGTGCCATTTAACTCGCCTATTTTTTTTGGCGGCGCGGGAATGCGTGGGCGTGGTGGCATCGGAGGAGTGTGTCCTTGCGGCACCGGCGATGGGCGATTCTTCGGCGTTGGTGTGATTGCGTGATGTGTAGTCGCCGTTCCTATGGGGACTGCCACTCTGCTCGTATCTTTTTTGGCTACAACCGAAACTATCCCTCCGGCCAATTTTGCCGACCGGCCAATAGTAGTAGCCGGCATGGCGGCGATTTGCAAGTAATTTGTAACGAAGTTCGCAGGGTCCGCGCCTTCGAGAACCGTTGCGCCATCGTCCGGATAATCGGGATAAAGCGACCGCATGTGAGCGGAATCGAGCACGAGCGAAAAGTCACCGAAAGCAGCGTCCGATAAATACGAGAAGTTCATCTCCCAGGACATAAGCCGGCCAATAATCAGGCAGTCCTGCGGCCGCCAATCTTCAGGAGTAAGTTTCAGCGCGTCGAACTCAAAACCAAAGCTCTTCGAATGGGTATGAATATATTGATTGATCCCGCTTGTGTAGGCCAGAAATATATCGCGTGTCTGGCTGCCTGCTTTCAGCCACATTTGGTCGGCTATCCTCGCAAAGCCAATCGTGCGCGCCCACCGATCGACCGCAAGCGTTTTTTCTCCGAATAACTCGGAAAGCCTTCCCTGGCCAGTCCGTCGAGTCAGCTCCATTTGGAACAGCCGGTCCTGTGCCTCAGCATAACCGAGCCCGAACCAGGCGTCGTGCTCCGAAGTCC
>DASZLH010000179.1:0-14127 GCA_035552495.1 Kapaibacterium sp. (SeqCode)
AGACCGCGCAATCGGCTTCATACAATCTCGCGCCCAGTTCGCCTTTGCCTTTATCGACGTGGCATTTTGCGCAATCGCCCTGGAAGACGCCGTCCAGATGCATCATGGTTTTGTGTGCAAGTTTCGATTTGACGACGCGTCCCTGAATTTTTACGATACGATCCGATCCGTTCGTCGCGTTCGAGGTGATCGTCACCGTCTTGATGATCGGTCCTTCCGGCTTGTTGTTTGCATCGAAAGTTACGTGCAACATGCTGGTGCCGCCCGGAGGAATCCGCGAAGTGCCCATAACTGCCGCCGTACATCCGCACGATGGACGCGTTCCCGAAATGACAAGTGTGTCCGTGCCGCTATTACCGATCTCGAAATCATGCACCGCCTTCGTGCCCTGCTCGATGTCATGGAAATCGTAGGTATCCTGCTCGATCTTGATCGCTGCACCTTTTTTGGTCGTATCGACCGGCACGACCTTCGCGACACGCGTCGTCGACGATACCACCGCTTTCAACTCCGTATTCAGAGGAGTATGCGAGGTTGGGGAAGTGGGTAAAAACGAAAAACCGACGGCTAAAGCCGCGATTAGTAATGCTGGGAGTGTAAAAGCGACACGAGATTTCATAACTTGACTTTCAAATTCAAAAAACAACAATATAAGACCAGTACCAGAGATTAGTACGGCATGACTACAAAAAAATCTTCCGGTTGGGTTCCAACCTCGCGCTTTTCCAGAAGCTCATAACCCCGCATTGGTCTTAAATTCCGTGATATAATGCGGCTCGAGGCCGTCAATTGCGAGATCGCTTACCATTTCTTTCGCAGAGGCGGTGAGCTTCGCAAGCGATTCGAGGGAAATATGCGGCGCAATCGTAAAATCCGGAGGCAATTTCTCGCGAGTCACCAGACGAATATCCCGCGGATTAGCCCATTCCGCTACATAAAACAAATCCTCGCGGTAGCCCGCGGTAACGATAAATTTCCCGGCATTTTCTGAATTCGCTGCAATAACTTCATGCTGCGTCAGAGGCACGATCGCGGCGCCGGTCGCGAGCGCCAGCCCTTTGGCGAACGACAGACCGATGCGCAGCCCCGTAAAACTGCCCGGACCGATAATAAGTCCGATCCGCGAAATCTCGCTCGCCCGAGTTCCCGCATCACGTAGAATTCTCTCCGTCTCCATCGCAAGTCGAGCATCGTGAATTCCGCGCTCGCCTTCGGCAGCCTCCGCATGGAATTCCTGCACCACCGTCCCATCATCAGACGCCAGCCCAATCGAAAGTCGCGAACTCGAAGTATCGAAAATTAAAATCAAATTGTCTGAATCGTGAATTGCCTGAACCGTGAATTGTCTGAATCGTGAATTGCCTGAACCGTGATTTAATAAGATTTTTAGGATTTAAGAAGGTAAACAATCTCAAAGATAATCAATCTCATTAATCTCTTAATCCCCCCAAATCATGGTTCAGACGGATTATTATCTCTCGTTCGGTTTCCGAGAGCGCCCGGAGTTCTACTTCGATCGCGCCCTTCGGAATAAACCGCTCGATCCGCTCCGGCCACTCGACGATCGTAGCAGCATTCTGCGGATACAGATAATCCTCGACGCCAAGTTCCAGCAATTCTTCCGGGCGCTCGAACCGGTAGCAATCCAGGTGGAACAGCCGGAAATTTTCCCCCGGGATTTCATACTCATTCGCCAGCGAAAAAGTCGGCGAGGTAAGCTCGCGCTCGGAGAGGCCCAGCGACCGCGCCACCCCCTTCACGAAATGCGTCTTGCCCGCCCCAAGCTCTCCGCGCACGACGACGACCACACCCGCCTTCACAAACTCCCGCCCAAATTCTTCCCCGAGCCGCACCGTCTCCTCCTCCGACCGGCTAACCTGCCGAGCAACCTCCCGCGTGTGTGTATCTATTGACATCCCTCAATCCCGCTCATTTTCGCCAAATATCAAATTCCTATGCTGTGCAGTGTCAGTTATAAATTCATAATTCTCATTCATGGGGAAAGAAAAGAGGGTTCCCCAATGGGTAAGAAATTTGGAAGAGCGGCGTTTTTTTCGCATTAGCCCTCGAAAAGAGCCTGCAATTTATTCTGCCAGTCATGCAAGTGCAGTACTTCGTATTTGATCGGTTTAGTATTCATCTCGAAACCGAGCTCGCTGATATGCTTCGGTTGTGCTTTGTTGCACTGAGCAAATATTTCTTCAAGGTACTTTGTCTTCTCGTTACCGGCCAGGTGCATTCCTTTCGACTCGATCACGAAGACCTTGTCGATTCCATAGGTCCCATCCGGTTTGCGTGAGGTCGATATGAAGTCAGGGTAAAGCTTGTTTGGCTTCCACCCTTGCAGAAAGTAATTCCCTTTTGTAGAATAATTACGCATCCAGAAAAAGAGTTGCTCATATTTATCGAGCCAGAGGGCTACTTCTTTCTCATCTTTGTTATAATCAGATGTGACAATAATCTCTGGATCAAAGAGGCTCTTTTGGACGCCGGTCACACCTTTTTCGGGATGTCGAATTGTTATCGGATCTTCGTCGGAAGAGACCGTCATCTGTCCTGGAGGCCGCCAGGAATCCGTGAAGAAGACAAACCGAATCTCGTCCTTTGCCATGAGGTCGAAAAATACAGTCCTGGCAAGTTCGTCCTTGCGGTCACGGAGCCAATCGCGGAATGACTCCGAAATGTGATAGAGATTGTGCCGGAGCTTGGCTTCGTCTTTCTCTTTCTTTTGTAACAGTGAAAGCACACGTTCCGAAAGCTCGTATGCCATCCACGGATTTGGTATGACGTTCAGTATCTCACTCGCGAGATACTCCGGCGTTACCTCGTAATAGGTGTTGATGATTTCACCGCGAGAAGAAATGGTTGTGAATTCCTCATCTTCGCCAAGCGATACTGCTTCGTCGGTCGTCACAAGCGTATCACCCTCAAATCGGAATACGCTCACGAATTTACTCACATCGAGCGAACTCCAGTCCAACCTCGAAAGAATATCCGCCTCATAGTCGAGGGCGCGAGCCTTTTCACCCTTGACATAGACGAATGTTGGAAGAATAAAATGTTTTAGGGCTTTCTTGAAATCGTCTCGAATGCCACGCGTGATAGGATGTCCTGTCTGTGTACCACCATCTCGTGTTCCATCGAGACGGATTTGGTTGCTAAGTCCGATCAAACCCTCATTATCAAATCCCTTTTTTATGTCTTCCACTACATTGTTCTGCCTATGACTGACCACATAGGCCTCGTCCAACAGTTCTTTCTCTAGAGGTCCGTATTTGAAATGTGTTTTTTCGGCATAAGGCTGCCTCAGGATTCGTCCAATGAGCTGTGTTGCCCCCGTCTGGGTCCCGGGAGTATTGAGTAAACATAGGACATACGCAAATGAGCAGTCCCAACCTTCTTTGAGTGCTTCTTTGGTAAGGATGAAACGGATATGGTTCTCTTTTGTCAGGAGGCCATTCGCATCATCGAATTCACTCAGCTCCTTCTTCTCCGAAGATTGAATCGCAATCTCGTTGAGATACACGCCCTTACGTTTGAGCAACTCCTCCTTCACATCTTCCGAATGTATGTAGCCGCGTTCGCGCTGGTCCTTGCCGGTGCGCTCCACTTGAACGAGGCATATTGGGCGAATGTACTTGCCAGATGCGAAGCCATACTCCTTTGCTGCTTCCTGAAGTTCGACCAGCCGGACTATAGCTGCGGAAAGCGCGTCTTCCCAGGGCGCATTCTCGACATTCTTCACATTGAGCGGAAGCTTTACCATTTGCTCGTCGAGCAATTGCTTGCCAGTAATTCGGACCAGCACATTGCTCAGTTCGTGCGGCGTGGCGGTGAATTCGATGATCGCCCGCGGATTAAAACGTGCAAGCGTTTCTTGCGAGAGCAAACTTTTAGCCCGGTGGCCTTCGTCCAAAATGACGATCGGCTCCAGGACCCGAATCGTATTGCCAAGCGATGTTTTTATTTGGCGCTGATTGAAATCCGTATGCGTGTCGAGCATCGGATATTGTTCGAGCAGCTTCTCGTGCAAATCCAGACGTTCCTCCGATGGGAAGAACTGCGAGAATTCCGAATCGCGGTACATACGAAGGAAATCTTTGGTCTCACGCGATGACGATTGCATCATCAGCATCAGCACGACGAGATTGCCTTCGATGTCGCTCGGAGTGAAGCGGTCGTCCTTCTCGATAATCATCGTGCGCCCGGCGGAAGCGCGGTCGAGCACTTGTCGGTAGGGATGGTCTTTCGTAGAAAGAGATTTTAGTGTCTGTTTGTATATTTGCTGCGTCGGGACGACCCACAGCACAAGTCCCGTCTTTCGGCGCGTGAGATATTCCTTTGCTAAATCGACAGCATGAGCCGCAATGAGTGTCTTGCCGCCGCCTGTCGGGACCTGAAGGCAGATAAACGGCCGCGAGTCCGGAAAATTCTTGAGACGGTTATAGCCCAGAGGATGTGTTTGCTCCCATGCGGCGCGGGCAGCATAACGCGGATCGCTGGCTTCAAACTCTTTTACACTCGCGAGATATTCACGGAGCGTATCGAGACAGGTCTGCTGGTATTCCTTAAGCTGCATCCTCTATTCTCCGGTACACCTCATACGGCAACTGGCTGAACTCCACATCATGCAAACTCAGCGTTTCCTGATTCACATACCGCACCGCGCCGAACACAAGGCGCTTCTTCTTCGGATTCTTCGGCAACGCATCCACGAAATCCAATTTCAGGGCGCATTCCGAGGACTTTAGCTTCTCCACGTCCGGCTCGTAAAAGAGATAAACATCGTAAAATTTCGACGAACCGACATACTTACTCTTTTTATCGATCTTTTTCCGGTCCAGCGTTTCGCCCGTCGCCGTTTGGAAGATGTAGGCGGCCATCTCTTCATATTTCGGCAATGACTTGCCCGAGAGTATCTTGGCCACATCGTATTCCGCGCCGAGTGTCACATACGTAAAGCTCCCGCCCAAACCCTTCTTCAAGTTTTCATCTTTCGCATCTTTCACTCCTTTTATTACACGCCGAACACGCTCCGCCGTGATCGTATCCGCGTAGTCCTCCTGCTCGACAAGAATAAATTTCCGGTTGCCGCCGTCCTCTTTGTTCAGCGCAAGCACCGCATGGGCCGTCGTCCCAGAGCCGGCGAAGGAATCGAGGATGAGGTCGTCTGAATCAATAGATGTAGCAATTGAAATGAACTGCTTGATTAAGGAAGAAGGTTTTGGAAACTGTAGAACCTGTTTACCAAAAATTCCCAACTGTTCTTCTGAACCCTCTTGAGTGTACGGACCATCAAGGACAGAAAAAGGCTTCTTGCCGCGCTTCTCACCTTCTTCATCAATCAGATATTGTTTGTATGAAACTGAATAACCTTCATTATTTTTAGTAAATACAAGTTCGTCATTTTTTATCGCAGCCTCGGTTCTCTCACGACTCCACCACCACTGACGTTTCGGCATTATCTTTGAGCCATCAGGTGCTTTGATAGGATAGACTAAATTAGCTCGCTCATCCATGCTCTTGGTTGCTTCGAGCGGCTTGATTCGATAAGGCCCTCTTATATCAAACTTATCATCCTTATATTTATAGTACCGTTTTTCTGCACCGAGATCAGGCGGAAGCCATAAGTCGTGAAGTAATTTTTTGTCCTTAGCGAACATTAAACAGTATTCGTGTTGCCTGACAACGAATTTCTCTTTTGCACCACCCCCATAACTTTTCTTCCAAATAAACTGCTCGACAAAATTCTGTTCTCCAAATATTTCGTCCATTAGAAGATGAATTCTCGGCTCCTCATTATCATCAATTGAAACAAAGATTGCTCCATCGTCTCTCAATAACTCCCGAAGCAACTTCAGTCTCGGCATCATCATGGAGAGCCATCGGTCGTGTCGGTCCTGGCAATCTTTATCTACGACTTTGTTGAGCCAGTCTTTATGTCGCGGGGAGTTTACGTTGTCGTTATAGACCCATTTTTCGTTTCCGGTATTGTAGGGCGGGTCGATATAAATGCACTTGACCTTCCCGGCAAAATGGGGGAGCAAAGACTTAAGGGCTTTTAGGTTATCGCCGTGGATGATGAGATTATCTTCGAGGGACGCCCCCTCACCCTTCCCTCTCCCCGCTGGGAGAGGGTAACTTTTGGACTTGTCGATTTCCAGCTCGTGGTGCGGCACGGCGAGATGATAATTGCGGACGTACCGCGCTCCAGCGAATTCCAGTCTTGCCATAAGTGCTTATCAGGGGATAGGTGCCCATCAACAACCTACTAATATAATACGTGACAGACTGTAATCCTAAAATTCGGGAAATGCTCGCGTTTCATTTCCCCTCCATCACCACCACGGGCAGGATGACCTCCTCCACCCGATATGCCGCGTCCGCCGCGGCGGAGTGATGCTATGTTCCGGCGGCACTCATAGTAAGCCCTTCGATATATTGGAAGTGGGCATCGAGGGAACAGAGAGGAAGCTCGTGCTGGCGGGCAATTGCGGCGATCCAAATATCATTCGTTGGAATGGGTGTGCCTACGCGTCGCAACGCAGCGAAGATAGAGGAATAATGCTCAGCGGTTTCAAAGTCAGCATAGAGAATGGAGGTGCGTTCATCCGCAAGCCGGTTGCGGAACAAAGCGCGATTCTTCTCCTCTTTTGTTCCGAGCCGAAAGCCGGCAAGTATCTCTGCAACCGCGATAAACGGGAAAATTATTCGTTCGGCAGAATCAAAAATTCGAGCGATCTCCTTATTGCCATTCAAGAGAGCCGTATAGGCATTCGTATCGATAAGGACCTTACTCATTTCCAGAGGTCCGGGTCGATCTCTCGAAATGGAGCGGTATTCCTTTCAAACTCCTGCAACTCCTTATCGCTCCAAACACCAAATTCTGGAAACTTCTGGGCATTCTTATTTTGGATGCTATTTCCATTCGCATCTACCGTTTTGGTGCTAATCTCGCGCAAATACCTGCGTACCAATTCCTCTACACTGACGTGCATCTCCTGCGCTTTATGCGTAAGTGCCCGCATGACCGATTCGTCGATTTGGGATATGTGTAGTGTGTTCTGCATCTAAAATAAAAACCGCATTGCGATTAAATCGTTCAGGATGCTATTTCCCCTCCATCACCACCACGGGCAGGATGACTTCCTCCATCGAGATGCCGCCGTGCTGGAAGGTATCGCGGTAGTAGTTGAGGAATTTGTGGTAGTCGGTGGGATAAACGAAATAATAATCTTCCTTGGCGATGATGTAATTGGATGCGGCTCCGCGCGTGGGGAGTTTGTAGTCTTCGGGCCGCTTGATCATCATGGCCTGCTTCTCTTCGGCTTTTACGTTGCGTCCATATTTGTAGCGCAGGCTCGTCGAAGTCTCGCGGTCTCCGATGACTTTCGCTCCACGCAGCGCGCGTATCGAGCCGTGGTCGGTCGAGACGATAATTTTCAGGTTGGGTACGGTCGCGAGCGATTTAAACATGTCGAACAAGCTCGAATGTAAAAACCACGAGCGCGTGAGCGAACGGTACGCGCTTTCGTCCGGCGCAATTTCTTTTAAGATCGGCGAATCGCTGCGGGTGTGCGCGAGCATATCGACGAAATTCACGACGATCGCCGTCAGGTGGTTTTTCGCGTGCGTCGTGATATTCTGCGCGATGCCCGCGCCATAGTCGCGGTCGATGATCTTGATGTATTTGAGATCGTTGCGCAGCTTGACGCGCTTGCGTTCGAGGAGCTTTTGCAGCATCGCCGCTTCGTCGCGGTTGAGCGAATTCTCGTCGTCCTCTTTTGAGGACCACATATTCGGAAAGAGTTTGCCAAACTCCGCCGGAAAAAGTCCGGAGAAAATCGCATTGCGCGCGTAGGGCGTTGCCGTCGGGAGAATTCCGAAATGATAATTGCGCGTGATCTTGAATAAATTGCGGAGTTCGGCCTCCATGATGAGCCACTGATCGAGTCGCATGCAGTCGATGACAAGGAAGACGACATTCTGCCGTGCCTCGGTCTGCAATTCCGGCAGCACCCACTGCTCGACGATGTCGGGCGAGAGCGGCGGGCGGTTCGCGGCGTTCGACTCGACATAGATGGTATTCACCCAGTCGCGATAATTTCGCTCGATAAATTTTCCGAATTCGGAATTCATCTCACGCTTTTGGTCGAGCAAGGTTTGGCGGAGTCCGAGTCCGCCATGCTCGTCGAGTTCCATTTCCCATCCGACGAGCTTGGAGTAAAGCTGAATCCAATCGTCGGCGCTGCGGGCGTTCATCAGCTCGATGGAAGTGCGCGCGAATTCCTGCGTATAATCGCGCGAGACGGCTTCGTTCATGATCTGCCGGCCCTCCAAAAATTTCTTGACTGCAAGCAGCACTTGCGTCGGATTGACCGGCTTGGTGAGATAGTCCGAAATTTTCTTGCCGATCGCCTGCTCCATCAGGTCTTCCTCTTCGGATTTCGTGACCATGACGACGGGCGTTTCCGGCCGCTGGATTTTCAGGGCTTCGAGCGTTTGGAGTCCGCCCATTCCCGGCATATTTTCATCCAGGAAAACGAGATCGATTGGCTCATCGAGGGAAAGCGAGATAGCGTCCTCGCCACTCGCCGCTGTGCGGACGGCATAGCCGCGCTGTTCGAGCAGCATGATATGGGGTTTGAGCAGGTCGATTTCATCGTCGACCCAGAGAATATTTCCTTTAGGCATATCTCTTCAACGATGGAACGGCGAGAGCGTTTCAGGGATTCGAGCGATCGATGGCAGCGTACTCGACTTTTAAGGGCTTACACCGCAATAACATCCACTCGGGCGGCAAACCCAAGTTCGTGTAGGAGTTCTTGGCACTCATCCCACGTAAGATCGAAGGCCCGAACGTCCGCAACGCCGATGCGAGCAAGAACCCGTGAGATCAAGCTTGCATCGCTTTCTGCAAATGTCTCATCAATGAGTGCATTTTCCGCCCAGTTAACGAGTTGATCGAGCGTGCTATCGTGATGGAGATAGGATGCAATTTTATCGGCAACGGTTTCTCTCGTAATCATTCTTCTATCTTCCTTTCTTTCGCTCGTTAAATTCCACAAATAGCTGTAGTAGAGGAATGTTTCGAATTGAACAAGAGTGCCGTCACTCTTTTGTGAATCCTGCCGGTTCACACCGCTCCTTCCATTACTCCGTATTTTTGTATTCCAATTTGGTGACGAGACGAGGCGACCTGTCCGCTGCGCTCATCACAATGTCCGTATGTTTACTCTAAAATAGTAAAGCCTTTGAAAGACAAACATATCATTGCCTTCGGTGGCGACGGATTTATTTCCGAACCCGAAAATAAGCTCTCCGCTCGATTCGTGCTCGGCCTGACCGAAATCGATCATCCCAGCATTTGTTTTCTACCGACTGCGAGCGGCGATCCGCAGAGCTACATCGATAATTTCTACACCCGGTATTCATCCGATCTGTGCGAAGCATCGCATTTGACTCTTTTCCAGCGTCAAGTGAAGGACCTGCGGAGCTTCCTGCTTTCCAAGCATGTGATTTATGTCGGTGGCGGGAACACGGCGAACATGCTGGCCGTCTGGCGCGTACATGGCGTCGATACAATTTTACGTGAAGCGTATGAAACAGGTATCGTGCTTTGCGGAACGAGCGCGGGGTCGATCTGCTGGTTCGAGTGCGGCGTGACCGATTCGTTCGGACTCGATCTCGCGCCGCTCTATGATGGGCTTGGCTTTATTAAAGGGAGTAACTGTCCGCACTACGATTCGGAGGCATTGCGACAGCCGAAATACCATCAGTTTATTCGAGAAGGTCTGCCGGGCGGCTATGCTGCCGATGATGGCGCGGCGCTGCACTTTGTCAATGGCGAGCTACACGAAGCCATAGGCTCGAAGCCAGATGCCCGAGCATTTCGTGTGGAGAAGCACGGCAACGACGTGAAAGATACGCCGCTTCGAGTTCAGTATCTCGGATAGTTATTTACTCATCACCACAAATTCCACGCGGCGATTCTCACTGCGGCCTTCATCGGTCGAGTTATCGGCGATCGGATCTTCCATTCCATATCCCTTCGCGGCGACGCGCGCTTTCGGGATACCATGCGCGATCAGATAATCGCGAACGGCATTCGCCCGCTTTTGCGAGAGTGATTTGTTGTAGTCGGCGCTGCCGACATTATCGGTATACCCGACGATTTCCACTTCCATCGAAGGAACAGCCTTCATCAAACGCACGGCCCGGTCGAGCTCGGGATAAGACGCTTGATTCAAATCGGATTTATTGAAATCGAAGAAGAGGAGCAGTCGTGTTTTGCCGCCGGAGGCTTCGCTTAGTTGAATGTCCGGATGACGCGCAAGTATGCGGCCTTCGGGATCCACTTCGAAGTAGGATGTTCCGAACAGGTATCCATCGGCGTCGGCGGTGACGGAATATTTGCCGGGAGCTTTCACGCGAACGTTATATTGACCGTTGCGATCGGTGCGATCGGTCGCAACCACCTCATTATTCGTAAGATCGACGACGGTCATATTCGCATCGATAGGCTCGCCGGTTTTAGCATTCGTCACGCGGCCCGTGAGCACCACTTTGCTATCGGAGGCGATCCCCGCATTTGAACTTGCTGGAAGGGGATTCGAAACTTCGATCGTATTCTTCGTTTCCGAATTATTCCCGAACGGAAAGCGAATACCGATGGTGAGGGAAGCATACCACAACTTCGGAAACGAGACTGCGGAAAGACTATAGAAGTTAGCAAGTGAATCGATCGAGTGTTGCAAGCCCGATTGCATCCATTCCGTGAACGGAATGCTAAGCAAAAATTCCGCATCGAGCATCGTCCCTCCCAAGCCAAGCGGGAAAACCGAGCCTGCGCCGAGTTGCAGATCGAATCGCGACGACGTGAAAAAATTTGAAATACTTTGCGGTGCAATCGTGACACTCGAAGGATTTCCAGCAGTCGTGTAGTAGGTATCCATCGCAAGCGTTTGGTTGCCGGAGAAGGTATTGGATAATAGCGAGGAGAATCCAAGTCCGCCGATTCCGTACCACCGATCGCCGAAGGCGAGGTGCAGGAGCGCATCGAAATCGAGATAATTTAAGAGTAACGAATAATTGCCGGTTCCTTGCGGGGTTGTCCCGAACAGGTTATATGCAATGGCCGCTGGAAGATTGTGCGTTTCTTCGTGAGTGGTGTAATTTGTATGATACCGAAGTTTTCCTTCGAGGTCGAGCGTGCTCGAAAGCGGAAATCCCGCTTTGACACCCGCTAATGCTCCCGCTCCATTGCCAAAATTATCGAACGGTAAGATCGTCGGCGCATTATTAAAATAATAGATAGTGACGGGCCAGAAAAAATTCTGATTGCCGACATAGGCGCTGCCGGTAATACCCAGGTCGAAGCCAAAATAATCGTGGCCGGTCGCGTTGGTCGCTGCGGAACCCTGGGAATGGGGAAGCGATTGCGGCGGATTCACGCTCTGCGCGATTGCTGTTAGGTGAATGAAGGGAAAAAGTACGATTAAGAAAAGGACTATGTTTTTTTTCATCGGAAATCCAGGACGAAAAATTAGGTTTTAAATCCGGTGTACGTCGGGAGTTTACTCTCAATGCTACGCGCAAGCGATAGTTAGCGCACGAAGAACCGTGTGCTAAGAAAATAAAATTGCACCGAGGCAATAATGCAAAAATATGACGATTATAACGGCGACTGAGAAGTTTCGTCGATCAGAGACTCGATCTTTTCCAGGTAGTGCGCGTCGTGTGCAACGAGAAGCTCTAAAATACGGAGAATATTTATCTCTCCGAGTGTCGCATGTTCGCCGGTGCGTTCGAAGGATTCGATCGGAATGTTATTCAGGTTCATTGCATGATTCCATCGAATGCGCATGAGTTGCCCGAGTACATCGTCGAGCGGCAGCGCTTGCCAGTTGTGTTTGCGAATGAGAGCTTGTTGATCGATGTCAGGAAGGTAGGGACGGTCGTTCTGTTGAATTGATTTAATACGTGGCCACCAAATATCGCGGTCGGCATCGATCAAGTGTCCGAGAATTTCGAGAATGGACCATGCTTGCGCTCCGTCCTCCGGCGCTACCGAGTCGGTGTTTCGATAGTGCAGATCGGCGCTGAGCAATCCGGAGCGCAGCCGATCGAGTTGGATTAGAAGGCTCGAATATTTTCGCTTAAGTTCCGGAACATCTTCGAGTGTTGCTGGCAAGTTTTCGGCATGGAGATCGGCTCCAAAGGCGAGGCCGCCGTTTTGAAGGGGACTGGAATTCATACCTAAATTTTCGTTTGCAGGCGTAGTATGGAACGGAGCGCTCGCTCGTATTACATAGGGTTCATTGAACATCGTACAATACTCTCCCTGACTAAATAAAAAAGCCTACACTGTACCCCGCAAAAACTAGATGGAATATGCGCAGTACTTCGACCATTTTTTGAAACGTTCAGGCGTATATTTGCAAATCGCCGGTTTCAAATATAATCAAATTATTTCGTAAAGTCAAGTAAAACGATAAGAAATAATCCTGAAATGGCCGAACTGATGAAATTTACAACATTATTTGTTATAAGTTTATAGCCTTTTCGGAGAATTGCCGGTCGGGAGCAATGAATTGGCTTTTCAACAAGGCACTGACAGTCTTCGCACCAATAGACCGCCTGAAGCGAACTTCCGAGAATGCTATCGACGACCGATCCGAGGAAACCACACATCACAACACCCACGAAAACGCGGGGTGGCGCGGCTCCTTTAAACGGAATAAACAGTGTCAGCGCGATGAACCCCGCGCCGGCCAGAGAGGCGAGCATACCCATCGTGCTGATACCCCCGGAAACTCCTCCTTGTGCCGGTCGCCACGTCAAAATATCGCGGACGTTCGAACCGTAACGGATGCCGATCTCCGTCGCCCAGGAATCTGCCGCGGATGCAGCGATCGCGCCGAAATAAAAATAGAGTGCGGCAGTCTGAAGTCCGGGTATGAATCGAGCGATCGCGATTCCGAGCGCTGGCAAGCCACCGTTGGCGACGACTTGTTTCCAGTTCCTTCCCACGCCCATTTGAAGCGTTCCGAGACCAATAGTATCTCCCGCCATTTTTTTCTTTTCCCGGCGCTTCGAATCAAGTGGAAGGGCGGACAATATCGAACCGCTGATGAAAAAAGCAACAAGCGCTATGCTGGCAGTCAGACCGCCAATACCGAAAATGATGGTGCCGACTATTACCGCCCCGATAGCGCCCGATATATCGAGCGCGCGCAACCGCCAGGCCAGCACGGCGATCGCGAGCGAAAAGACTAAACCGAGTAAGAGATCGTTTGTCATTCCAATCTTTTATATCGTCTCAGCGCCCTTTCTAAGAGCGCGCCGGAATTTAACGCTTATTTTTGTGTAAGCAACTGCAAAAAAGCGTAAGCAACTGCAAAAAAAGTATGATGTTTGAAGTATGAAATTACGAAGAATACCAGCGCTTCTGATTTCATATTTCATGGTTTATACAACGTGTGGGTATGCGCAGACTTTTCTCGATTCCACCCGGATTGCCTCGTCTCTGGTGCCAATTACGCCCTCGAATGTGGTTGCGCCCGCTCTTGTCGCATCGCTGGGGTTCGATCATATCCTTTCCATCTATGAATGGCAGGGTCATTTCAATGCATCGTCCTATTCTCTTCCTGTTTTTTCCGCCGCTGCCCCGGAGCTTAACGATTACTACGTGCACGTTGAGGGTGACGTTCGTATCGTCGGCGATCCCGGCAACACACAGAATAATCTTACGACGACCGAAGCGAACGGCCTGATCAGCGGAGCGCAACGCTTAAGTATTAACACAGCGATCGAGCCTTATGTCACGTTTTATGGAAGCTCCTACGCGACGAATTCTTCGATTGCGGACGTCACACAAACGTCGCTGCTCTCCAAACAAGTCGATGGATTTGGCCTTGCGGGATTGCGTGCGCGTATTTCCACCGCGGGCGATCCGGCTCCTATGGCGCGGGCCAGTAACAGTTTCATCGATCTCTCGCTCGGAGCCGGACTCGCTCGACAATCGCAGCCGGACCTGAGCGCGTATGGTTCGATCGTGCGTGGCGCGATAGCCATCCCCGCCGAAGCGCTTGGAGATCAAACGCTTTTCCAAGGCGCGGCCAATGC